>JBDRPB010000213.1:0-4316 GCA_043809485.1 Pseudomonadota bacterium
CTTCTCTTGCTGATTTCTTTGGGCTTCATGGTTTTTGCACTGGCAGGTCCACGCTGGGGGAGTCATTACCAGGAGGTCAGTCAAAAGGGAGTGGACATCATGATCCTTGTGGATGTTTCGTCCAGCATGCTGGTGGAGGACATCAAGCCTAACCGACTTGAGCGGGCCAGAAGAGAGATCCTGGATCTTCTACGGGTAGTCCAGGGGGACCGGGTGGGCCTGGTGGCATTTTCCGGGGCCGCATTTGTTCAGTGCCCTTTAACACTGGACTATGCCGCGCTCGAGATGTTCCTGGGTGCGCTGCAACCGGATCTTATCCCCGTTCCAGGGACGGACCTTGGAGCTGCCATTGAAACCGCTATTTCCTCCTTTGACTTTGAATCAGAAACCGACAGGGTCATCCTCCTCATCACAGATGGGGAGGACAACGAAAAGAAAGGGTTTGAGGCAGCCCAAAAGGCAGCCGGCAAGGGGGTCAAGATATTTGTTTTTGGCATGGGAGAGACAGCGGGAGGGCCGATTCCGGCCGGGGATGGAAAAGGCGGGTTTAAAAAGGATGAAGCGGGCAAACTGATTTTATCCAAGCTTGAAGAAAAAAGCCTTAAGAAGATCGCCTCCTCGGCCGGGGGGACATATGCACGATCTGTGGCCGGGGATCTGGACCTGGATGTTCTTTATTTTGAAGGGATCAAATCCAGGACAGAAGCCCGGACTCTCAAGAGCGGTAAGATCAAGGTTTATGAAGAACGTTTTACATTTTTTCTGTTGGCCGCTTTCTTGTTCTTATTTCTGGAAGGCCTGATTCTTGAGAGGAAATAATACTCTTTGACAGGATGACAGGAGTCTATTTTATCTCACACAGAGTCGCAGAGCTCGCTGAGAAAACAAAGTGATATGAGAACTCTACAGATATTAACAGGTATTCTGTTTTTCGGCTTCTTCTATTCCTGCCTTGCTCTGGCTGCAGAGAACCCCGACGAACTTTATGGGCAGGGTCGGTTTGAGGAAGCTGAAAAGGCATATTCCCGTTCGGATATGGATAACCCGAAGGATATCCGCTATCGGTACAACCGCGGATGCGCCGCTTACCAGAATTCTGATTTTAAGGGGGCCATGGCTGCCTTTTCCAGCGTATTAAGAAGATCCGACAATGAAGAAATTCAGTTTAAGGCCGCCTACAATCTCGGTAACGCCGCATTCAAAGAGGGCAATTTTGAATCTGCCGTGGAACAATACAAAGAAGCCCTTTTGTCAAATCCTGAGAGTGAGGATGCGAAGTTTAACATAGAGCTTGCCTTGCGAGAACTGGAAAAACTCAAGAAAAAGAAGACTGAGAAACAAAAAAAGGAGGGCCAAAAAGACCCTGGCCAATCAAAAGACACAGGGGATACTTCCAGTTCCGGGGACAAAGGGGAAGACTCTGAGCAGAAGCAGGCTCAAGGGCAGGATCAAAAGGACAGCAAAGATCAAAAGCAATCCGGAAAACAAGAGGATGATAAAGAGAAAAACCATGAAAGGCCGGATGAGGGCCAAAAGGCAGAACAGGATACATCCAGGGATTTATCAGGGGAGCTAAGGCCACTTCAAGCCATGCCTGAGCAGGATGAAGAGCAAACCCCTGATCAACCTGGGGCCGTGCTTGACAGGAAAAAGGCCGAGGCCTTGCTGGATAATCTCAAGGAGGACCGTTCCAGGTTCTTGCGGTTTCAGATCCCTGAAGATAAAAAACATGGCGTTCGATCCGGAAAAGATTGGTAAATACAAATGAAAAAATCAATTTTACTGATCATATTGCTTTCTATGTTCTTTCACGTCCCCTGTCTGGCCAGTGGAGATGTGTCCGTGACGCTCAAGCTGGATCGACCGGAAGCCACTCTACTCGATTCCATAACTATGGTGGTGAGCGTGTCCGGAACACGGAAAAGCGACACGCAACCCACCGTAAAGGGTCTGGAAGCCTTTAATGTCAGGACAGGCGGGACTTCAAGCCGCATTGAGATCATTAACGGCAAGGTCAATGCAGGGGTTGATTACACCTATGCCCTTCAGCCGAAAAAAACCGGGACTTTTACCATAGGACCGGCAGAGGTGAAGGTCAAAGGCAAGACTATTAAGAGCAATACTGAGACCTTGACAATCGTTAAGTCGATCCAGTCCCCGGACGTTGACAGGGGGCCTCTTTTTTTAAGCGCCGCGCTTTCGCCCAAACAGGTTTTTGTTGAAGAACAGGCCATATACACACTGAAACTCTTCCGTCAGGCCAGGGTTGGCGATATCTCTCTGGTCCTCCCGGAAGCGGAACATTTGACCTTCAAACAACTCGGGAAACCAGTCGAATATCAGAGTGTATATAAGGGCCAATCTTACCAGGTCCTGGAGGTGAGATATGCTTTGATTTCTTCGAGAGAAGGTATTTATGGAATCAGACCTTCAAGAATGAGCATGACGGTCTTCCAGTCGGGGCGCAAATCCTCCCGGAGCCTTTTTGAAGACCCTTTTTTTTCTTTTTCTTCCGGTCAGCCTGTAACTATCGCAAGCGAGCCTCTGGAATTGAATGTGCTCCCTCTTCCCCAAAAAGGACGGCCAACCGATTTTAGTGGGCTCGTGGGCAACTATAAAATAAAATCCCATTTGGAGACGTCCAAGATAAGGGCAGGGGAATCTGCGACCATGACGGTACTGCTGAGTGGTCGAGGAAATGTGAAGCGTATACCTGATCTGAAGCTGCCTGAGCTGGAGAAAATCAAGGTCTATGCCGACCAACCGGTTCTGATGGAAGAAACTGATTCCAAGGGACTGGCCGGCTCAAAGACTATGAAATGGGCCTTAGTGCCCGAAAAAGAAGGTGAGTACCAGATCCCCTCCCTCTCGATCAGTTTTTTTGATACTACAAGCAAACAATACCGCGTTATTAAGAGTCCAGTCCTTTCCCTTTCTGTCCTGCCGGTCGAGAAGGCCCAGGCTCGCGTCTCCCAGGATGTTTTAAAGGGACTTAAGACTGAAGGACCTGGTAAGCAGGAAGTAAAGGAATTGGGTCACGATATTCTCCCGGTGCATACATCCATCAAAGACTTACATTCTGGAACCCGGTCTGGCATTGAGGGGTTAGTTTTCTGGCTAATTCTAATTATTCCCCTTTTTGCCTACGCAGCTACCTTCTTGATTCAGAAATTCCACAGGAAAACCACCGTATCAATGGCAGCAGCGAGGGCAAGAAAGGCCGCAAAAGCCTTGACCCAGCTGTGCCGTAAAGGAGAACTCAGCTCAAACGATCTGACTTCGTCTATCCGGCGGTACCTGAATGAGCGATTTGATCTGTCCCTCGGTTCTCTGACGCCAGATGAGGCGGCAGATATTGTGGTATCAAGGGGAGTAAGTGCTACAACTGCAGAGAGATTGAGGGCCGCTTTTCAAGAACTTGAAGATGCCATTTATACAGGAAAAGGACAGGAGACCTGTGACATGGGAGGAGATATCCCCAAACTCATTAAACAGATTGAGAAGGAAATCCGGTGAGAAGATATATCATAAAAGCTCAGCAGTCTATTTTGACAGGATAAACTGGATTAATTTAATCTTTGTAAATCAAAAGACTTATCCTGTTTTTGATTTACTGCTGGTTGTTTAAATGAGAACTTAAAAAAATTACCGTGACGTTGCAGGCTTGTGCAGAGGAAAATGTGGCCTATATGCCATATGTGGCTGAGTACAACTGCATATTGCGTGCCCCAATGTGAGCTTGGCCACGGCGGTATTTTATCCTGTGTAGATTTATGACGTTTGGATTTGTCCAACTATAGCTTAACTGTCAGGGGAAAAGATTAATACTGTTGTAACACAGGATTCATAAAATGATGTACAGGACACAAAACATCGTGTTTATCCCGTAATCCCGTCTAAAGGTTTTTAGGTGAAATATTGCGATATACATACTTGACGATAACCATCATTGCGATAACTTTTTTTTCGGGGCTTGATGCTGAGGCCCAGACCAATGGATGGGAAGATCTGTTTTTTAGGGCCAATCAGGCATTTAAGGAAGGTCATTATCAGGATGCCATTGACGGATATGAACAGTTAGCCCAAACAGGGCATGAAAACGGGCACATCTATTACAACCTTGGAAATGGCTATTTTCGACTGAATCAACTTGGGCAGGCCATTCTTAACTATGAACGGGCCCGGATTCTCATACCGCGAGATGCGGACCTGAATTTTAATCTCCGCCTTGCCAGGGATCAGATCCAGGATGCCATTGCCGAACCCCAGGGCTTCATCCAAATGGCCTTTTTCTGGTTGGACTCTTTGAGCCTGCA
>JBDRPB010000214.1:0-4835 GCA_043809485.1 Pseudomonadota bacterium
GTCTGGCTTTACAACACGGGGGTAAAAGACATTCTTTTGATCCTAATGATATTAATATCTGGAATTAACCGGTTAAGATGATTTATCAATGATTTATTTCAAAAGTTACTCTTTTTTACCCACAGATTCTCCAGAAGACCCTCTTTTTATGCATACTTTTTACTACATTTTCAAGAGGAATATTGCCAATATTCCATTTCCCCATTTTCCCAAAACCCATTGTTCCATCGTTCCATTATTCCCTGGCCCAGACCGCTACTCAACACTCTGAGTCTTAAATCAAATTTGAATTGCAATGACATACGTCAAATCAACAACAAATTGCACCAGGGCAGGCCAACATTCCAATTGGGGCGAAGCCCCTATGTTCATCCCGTCGATATGACCAAGTCCAACCTGCAAATTTCCCAATCAGAACTCTACGGGCGCGTTAAGGCCCTCATGTTCCTGAGATTGCTTTTTGTATCCCTTCTTTTGGGTGCTTCCATATTCATCCAGATCAAGCAGACCCAGACTTATTTCGGGTTTATTCAGACTTCCCACTTTCTGCTGGTCGCTGCTGTCTATTTTCTCACTTTTGTCTATGCAATTATTTTTAAATATTCAAAGAACCTCGTTTGGCTTGCCTACACTCAGCTTCTGGCGGACACCTTTATTGTCACGGCCATCATCTACGTTACAGGCGGTATAGGAAGTATATTTTCCTTTCTCTATATACTGACCATTATTAACGGGAGCATCATTGTTTACCGAAAAGGAGCAATGGTAATTGCTTCCAGTAGCAGCATTCTGTATGGTCTTTTGCTGGATCTCCACTACTATGGGGTTATTCATCCTTTAGGTGCCCCGGAGCCATACGCTTTACAATATCAGAGCCCTTATATTTTTTTTCTGATTTTAGTTAATATTGCAGGGTTCTATCTGGTAGCTTATCTCAGCAGTTACCTGTCTGAACAGGCAAGAAAAAGCCGTGTCGAATTAAAAGCTAAACAGGTTGATATCGACGAGCTGGAGGTGCTTAACGAAAGTATTATCAATAGCATTACCTCAGGTCTCATTGTGCTGGATGGTCAAAACAGAATCTTTCTTTTTAACCCGGCTGCCGAGGAAATTTTCGGTATCAAGAACGCTCAGGTTTCTGGTAGGCAAATAGATCAGGTACTTCCCTTTCTCAAAAACAAACTGCCCGGTGTACAACACGCCTCATTACAAACAGCTAAGAAGCTTCCTCCATTTATTGATCTTTCATATTTAAAATCGAACGGCGGAAAGAGTCACCTTCGCCTTTCCATCTCTCCCCTTCGGCTTCAGCAGGCAGAGCAAAAGGGCCATGTCCTAATATTCCAGGATATGACGGAAATTATGGAAATCGAAGAAGAAATGAAAAAGGTAGAAGGCCTTGCTCTGGTCGGTGAATTTGCGGCAGGAATCGCCCATGAGATTAGAAATCCTATGGCTTCTATCAGCGGATCGATCCAAATGTTAAGGGATGGGCTGAGCGAAAATGATGTCAACAGCCGGCTTATGGATATAATATCGAGAGAAATCAGCCGGCTGAACCGTCTGTTAAACAATTTTCTACTTTTTGCCAGGCCAAAAAAGGCAAATTTTCAAGAATTTGATTTGCACCGGGAAATCCTTGAATCCCTGGAACTCTTTAAGAACAGCCATCATTGGAATGGAAAGATGGGTGTCTTCACGGATTTTTGTGATCCCATAAGGCTGGAGTCTGATCCTGAACAGCTCAAACAGGTGCTGTGGAATCTCTTCTTAAATGCCTGCCAGGCTATGCCTGAAGGAGGCTCATTTTACGTCGTCACGCATCTTAACTCAGATGTGTCCCGACCCGATCGGAAACGCGTAAAAATTATTGTCCGCGACACAGGCAGCGGTTTCGATGACAGGGTTCTAAGCAAGGCTTTTATTCCCTTCTTTACTACCAAAGAAGAAGGCTCTGGCCTGGGACTGGCTATTGTGAAAAGAATATTAGAAGGGCTTCAGGGAGAAGTCTTTGCTAAAAATCATTCTGAAGGGGGCGCCGAGGTAAGTATATTGCTCCCTGTCTCCCCCTTATATCCTCAATAAGTTGTAGAATTTCCGAGAGATATCAATAGTAACTGCTCAGATGTGCTGCAACGAAAGCTCTACGACAATAGGGAAATAGCTATGTTAGACCAGCACTGGTTTTTAGATATCAGTCGTCCGAGTCGCTACCTTGGAAATGAAGTCAATACTATCAAGAAAAATCCTGCCCTCACGGACGTTTCTATTGCGCTTGTTTTTCCCGACGTCTACGATGTGGGTATGTCCCACTTAGGGCTGAAGATCCTCTACAATATCCTTAACAGCCAGGATTGGTTGGTAGCTGAAAGGGCATTTTCTCCCTGGCCTGATTTAGAGAAGAAACTAAGGGTTCAAAAGATCCCTGCCACCTCACTGGAATCTAATCGTGCGCTATCGAGCTTTGATATCGTTGGTTTCAGCCTTCAACATGAGCTTTCCTACACCAATGTATTAAACATACTTGATCTTGCCGGTATACCATTTCATGCCAGTCAAAGAACTGATGTAAGCCCCCTTATAATTGCTGGTGGGCCTGCATGCTTTAACCCGGAGCCTGTTGCTGAAGTCTTTGACCTAATGGTGATCGGGGATGGCGAGGAAGCAACGCTTAAAGTATGTGAAGTGGTCCGTGAAGCAAAAAAAGAAAAGATAAGAAGCAAGAATGAACTGCTCTCTCGCTTATACCGCATAAAGGGTGTTTACGTTCCATCCTGTTTTTCTATCCATTACAATCCGGAAGGGCCTGTCGAGACAATCGAACCGTTGATTTCCGATTACCCAAATGTAGAAAAGGCCATTTTACAAGATATTGATAAATATCCCTATCCAGTCCGTCAAATTGTCCCATTTACCGAATTGGTTCATGATCGTGCAGTCTTAGAGATTTGCCGGGGGTGCACGCGTGGTTGCCGGTTCTGCCAGGCAGGCATGATATATCGTCCGGTGCGAGAACGAAGTCCTGAATCCATCCTTGATAAAGCGGATAAAGTTCTTGAACTCACGGGTCACGAAGAACTTTCTCTGTTGTCATTGAGCTCTGGGGATTATTCCTCTATTGTTCCGCTTCTTGAGGCCCTTATGGACAGGCAGGCCAGGAAACAAGTCGCAATAAGCTTTCCTTCATTGAGAATTGACAGTCTTGACCCATCGTTTATGAAACAGATAAAAAGGGTGCGAAAAACAGGCTTCACCTTAGCGCCAGAGGCAGGTAATGACAGATTGAGAAGGATCATTAACAAAGGGTTAACAACAAAAGATATTCTGGAAACTGCTAATGCGGTCTATGGCGCTGGATGGAATTTGATCAAGCTTTACTTTATGATAGGCCTTCCCTTTGAAACTGATGGGGACATCCAGGATATCATCGACCTGGCCAGGAAAGTTGCAAAACTCGCCGGCAAGAAAGGGAAACGTGCCAAGCTGAATGTCAGTGTTTCTACCTTTGTGCCCAAATCGCACACCCCATTCATGTGGCGACCCCAGATCCCGCTGGAAGAAAGCCGGAGACGAATACAGTTAATCCAGGAAGGCCTCAAAGGATCCCGTATCAGGGTCAAGTGGAATCAGTCTGAATTGAGCTGGTTGGAGGGTATTTTCTCAAGGGGGGACAGGAGATTGACAGAGGTCCTTATAGAGGCATGGAAACTGGGCGCCAGGTTTGACGCCTGGGGAGAGCATTTTCACAAGGGAATCTGGGAAGAGGCATTCAACCGAACAGGGATAGACCCCTGCTTCTATCTCTACCGTGAAAGACCACTTGATGAAGTATTACCATGGGACCATATCAGATCAGGGGTCACCAAGGGCTTTCTCAAAAAAGAATGGAAAAGAGCACAACGAGAAGAATGGACCCCGGATTGCAGGGAAACATGCATCGAATGCGGTGTTTGCGACCACAAAACTGTTGATCCAATCGTATTTAGGGATTGGACTATCCCGCGCAGCCTTGAGAAACCCACCCATGAAACTATTGCTTTGCCGTCAAAGAAGTACCGCCTGACCTTTACAAAGCTGAATCACGCTAAGTATCTTGGCCACCTGGAACTTGTTCGTGTTTTTTTCAGGGCCTTCAGAAGGGCAGGGTTGAACCTGGTCTACTCCAGGGGGTTTCATCCAATGCCCAAAGTGGTGTTTGGCTGTGCTTTGCCTGTCGGAACCGAAAGTATGCAGGAAACTGCGGATGTTGAACTTGCTGAATATACGGACACATCTTTTTTGAGAAACCGTATCAATCGACAGTTGCCTCCCGGTATCACCGTTACCTCGGTTAAAGAGATCACCCCCGGCAAAAAAAAGCAGCGGTTAAAGGAAAGCCATTTTATCGTAACCCTGAACGAGACTGAGTTGAACGAGCCTGATTTGAAAAGGTTTCTCAAATCCGATTATTTTCCTGTTGTCAAAATGAGCAAAAAAGGCGACCATGAAATTAATGCCAGGGCCCTGGTCAAGTCTATGGCCCGTTTTTCACCAAATGGAATAAAATTAACTGTGAGACACACAACCGGCCCTGAAGCAAGACCTGCTGAAATAGTCAAAAGTGTATTCTCCTTGGACGACTCACAGGTGACTCATATGAAAATATTAAAGACCAAACAGATCCTTTGGTAAGTCAGGGACCTCCGGCAGGGGGGGAGAAAGAAGCCGATGCCCAACGAACTCATCATTAATGCCAGGCCCCACGAGACCAGGGTTGCCCTTGTTGAAAACGGCGTTGTTGTGGAGCTCCATATTGAAAGGGGAACCGGGCAGGAACTGATGGGAAATATTTATCG
>JBDRPB010000215.1:0-2992 GCA_043809485.1 Pseudomonadota bacterium
GAGGCCACTGCCGATACACTCAAGAACGGATGGCTTCATACCGGGGACATGGCCAGGCAGGACGAAGACGGGTTTATCTTCCTGGTGGACAGAAAGAAAGACGTGATTATCTGTGGAGGGGAAAATGTCTTTCCTGTAGAGGTAGAGAATCATATCTATACCCACCACAGTGTAAAGGATGCAGCAGCCATCGGATATCCTGATGAGCGTCTGGGAGAGATCGTCAGCATAGTCATTGAAGTGGTACCGGGAAAGACCCTTACCGAAAAGGAAGTCCTGGAGTTCTGCGCGGCATTGCCCAGATACAAGAGACCTCGAAAGGTCTTTTTCGGGGATATTCCCCGCAACCCCACGGGCAAGATTGAAAAGGTCAAACTGAGAAAACAGTATATCGGGACGCGGAAAAGGGGTCAGGAAAAGGGGGACAATCCATTTTTTTATAGTTGAAATCACAATAAGTAGATTTGGGAGGAAGGAGACAACAAAATGAACACGGAATTATTAGCACCTTGCGGTCTATATTGTGGCGTTTGCGGAGTTTATATGGCAAGTCGCGACAATAATCAAAAACTAAAAGAAAAATTAGCCAATGCTTATGGTGTTACCCCTGAACAAATAGACTGCAAAGGCTGTTTGTCAGACGAAAACTTTGTATACTGCCATAAATGTGGTATTCGAACCTGTGTCATGGAAAAAGAATATGAAGGCTGCCATCAATGTAAAGAGTTCCCTTGTAAATTAATTGATGATTTTCCTGTTCCTGTTGGTAAAAAAGTAATACTCCGCTCTGTCCCTGCTAGAAAAAAGTTGGGTACTGAAAAGTGGGTGGAAGAAGAGGAAAATCGTTACAGATGCCCTCATTGTAATGGCCAGCTCTTTCGCGGCGCCAAGCGCTGTGGGAGTTGTAAGGAGTTAGTCGAGATAGATTAACAGGTTTACCTTGCGGCTGCGAAAAGTAGTACTTTATCCAGCCTTGGTGCCTTTGCATATTGCTTGACATGTGATTCAAAATAGGATACAAGAAAATAAACAAAATTGTTTATTTATTAAAAACGTCAGTCGTCATGGCAGACCAGAAGATCTCTAAGTTATTAACCGCTGAGAGTCCCTTCTTCACGATTTCATCCCTGCAGGCCATCTTTCGTGTGACCAGGGAGAGCGCCCGGACTATAGCGGCCAGACTTGTCAAAAGAAGGGTTCTCATTCGCCTCCGCCGCGATCTCTATGCCCTTGTCAACAGTAAATATTCCCTTTTTTCTTTGGCCAATGCTCTTTGCCAGCCATCTGTCATCTCCCTGGAATCGGCTCTCAACTACTGGGGATTGATTGTTCAGGTTCCACAGATAATATTTTCTACAGCACTAAGGAGTTATCAATGTAAAGCCGACAATACCGAATTCGCTTATCGGCATATGGCACCTTCCCTTATTCGTTTTGGGCAAGTGAGGGTCGAAGACTTTTACATTGCCCAACCGGAAAAGGCCTTTCTGGACACCCTCTACATGAGAACTAAAGGGCTGGTAGAACTACTGCCAGAGGATGTAGATATGGGCAAGCTTGATGCTGAACTGCTTGCATATTACGTTCGCTTTTACCCCGGTAGAGTGAAAGAATTAGTTCGCGTTTTCGGAAAACAGGAGTATGAAGCCAAATAAGCAGGATTTTTTCAACGAATACAGGGAAAATGCCATCATAGAGGTGGTTCAAGCCCTGGCGAAATCCATGGCCGGTTCCCGGATAGTTTTTAAAGGGGGAACCGCATTGAAGCTTTTTTATAGTCTACCCCGTTACTCTGAGGGCATAGATTATGATTCTCTTCCGGGAGTTTCCCCCCAAGAGCTCATCGGTATAATAAAGAGCCTTTGTGCAAAGAAGAAATGGGAAATAACAGACGACGCAGTGAAATTCTATACCCTTCTTGTGGAGTTAAGGTTTAGAGGGCCAGATAGGAACTTTCATATTAAAATTGAAATCTCCACCAGGGAAAAGGAACTGAAAACCGCCATCTTGTCCCTCAGGGGAGTGCCGGTGGTCACCCTTGAACCTTCGTTTTTGATGACAGAAAAACTTCTCACTTTTCTTGACCGACAGGCTGGTAGAGATTTTTTTGACTCGTGGTTCATCCTGAAAAGCGCCTATCCTTTAGATGAAGCAATCATAAAGGCAGCGTTCGGTAATCGCGCAGAATTTTTTCAAGCTATGCTGAATACTATTAAGAAGGCGGATTCAAAAAAGATAATTAGAGATACTGGAAATCTTTTGAAACAGGACTATAGAAACTGGATAAAAACCTGCTTTTTTTCTGACTTCGAGCGTCTTATCATTAATGAACTCAGCACATTGAATTTGGCCTGACTATCCTGTGCATCCTGGTGCGCCAGGCAAAGCCTGGCCAATCTCACAAAATACTGCGTTTTTTCATGCAAGATACATACTTTACCCTATTTGATTTTTGAATTTATTGCTTTATCATCACTATAGTTTTCAGCCGCGGAGGGTCGCCTTGTTTCTTACCAATGACGTCGAAACACTTGCACTTACAGCCCGCAAGAGGTGAAGCGACGAGATCGATATTTCTAAATCAGGGCAAGCAAGAAACCCATTATTGAAAACCCATGGCTTAAATCAAGGAAAGGAGCATACTCATGAGCAAGACAGAACAAAACCTCCTAGAGGCATTTGCAGGCGAATCTCAGGCTAACCGAAAATACCTTGCATTTGCCAAACAGGCAGACAAAGAGGGCTACCCCCAGGTTGCCAAGCTTTTCAGGGCAGCGGCCGAGGCTGAAACCGTTCACGCCCATGCCCACCTGCGAGCACTCAAGGGCATCAAAACAACCGCTGAAAATTTACAGGAGGCCATAACAGGCGAAACCCACGAATTCAAGGAAATGTACCCCGAAATGATTCAAGAGGCAAAAGATAATGGGAATAAGGCGGCAGAGCGCTCTTTCATCTACGCCAACGAGGTAGAGAAGGTCCACGCCTCCCT
>JBDRPB010000216.1:0-3948 GCA_043809485.1 Pseudomonadota bacterium
TCTGGACACTACCTACCTTGCGCATGGCGGGGCCATTGCACAGATGATCCTGGACCGTCGAACCCTGAAAGAGATCGGCTTCCTGGCCATTGCCAGGCTGGCACCTGGCAAAGAAATAGAAGAACATGTTGATCCTATGGAAGAGATTTACTTTGTCCTGAGCGGCTCGGGGGAAATGCGCGTGGATGAGGAAGTCAGGCAGGTGGGACCAGGGGATGCCACATGGGTTCCTGTTGGTTCTGCCCACTCACTTTTAAATAGTGGGCAAGAAGACTGCGTAATCTTAGTCGTTGCATCCCCTGCCTGGTAAGGAGCCCCATTGAATATCTTGATCATACGACCCGGGGCCTTTGGTGACACCCTCATGCTCTTACCCTCGCTGGTTAATATCTCAGGGCAGTTGACCATAACCCTTGTGGCCCGGCAGCCCGGGTTGTATTTTATCCAGGACTTTGTGAACCGCTCAATGGATCTTGATGTCGCCGGTTGGCACAGGCTCTTTTTAGAAAGCCCGGCTAAAGAGGGGCTGCCGGTCTCCCAGACAGACTTTTTGGTGGCATTTTTGAATGATGAAGGCGGAGCGATCCGTCGTAATTTGAACGCATACTTTCCCAACACTCCGATTCATCTTTTCCCTTCCTTCCCTGCAAAAGGAGAAAAAATCCATGTTGCCCGCTACATTTCAAACTGTCTAAAGACAGCGGGCCTTCCAATTGATCCTAGGGCAGCCTTTGAAAATGCCGTTAGGCACCCTCTCATGAGCATGGAACGCCCATTACAATTCTGCAACACGGCGGTAGTCCATCCGGGTTCAGGGGGCCTTAAGAAGAACCAGCCGCCTGACTTTTGGCTCAAGGTCTTGCGCAAGTTTGTGAGAGAGCCTGCCTTTCAAAAAGTGGCCACATCGCTTTTGCTCGGACCGGCAGAAGCATCTCTTCATTCCTTTTTTAGAAAGAATTTGGAGTCTACCAAATGGGAAATTTGCTTTTGTCCTGATAATGAGACACTCACCGGGCTTTTGGAAAAGGCGTGTCTTTACCTGGGCCACGACAGTGGCATCACCCATTTGGCTGCTATGTTGGGAATCCCCACCGTTGCCCTGTTTACAGAAAGCAATTCAGTCCAATGGCATCCTTTGGGTCCGGCTGTACAGGTTGTTCAGAAAAAAGGGCCCGGAGTCGGGCTTATCAAAGAGGTCCTGAAAGCAGCGATAGACCTGAGTCATGCTGCCGGTACGGATGGTCTCAACAAACCCTTGTGAGTTCAATAAGTTGTGGGCTTTTCACGTAACATCTCAATAAGTCGGGGTAATCCACCGGAGGCGGGAATCCAGATAAATTGCAGTGATTTTACTTCCCCAAATTTATTGAGGCCTTACTTTTCGTGATGTTTGTGTTATAATTGTAAATTACAGAAGGAAACTAACTACCAGGTAGAATTTTAAAGAGGAGGTTGAACTCATGAAAAGATATTTGCAGATGGCATTGTTAGTACTTTTACTTTCTACTTTTTTGGGCCATACCGTGCTGGCACAAGAGAACCGTGGTCCAAGAATTGTCGTAAAGGAGCAGGTTTTTGATTTTAAGGAGATAAAGGAGGGAAGTGTAGTTCAGCATACTTTTAAGGTGCTTAATGAGGGTGATCAAACCCTTGAGATAAAGAGCGTTAGACCTGGCTGAGGTTGTGCGGTGGCCCATTTTGACGAGGCCATTCCCCCGGGTGGGGAAGGAAAAATCAGACTTACGGTTCAGACAACCGGTTATCAGGGAAATCTTCATAAGAGTGCCAGGGTTTATACGAATGACCCGACCAACAGTGTAATCAAATTGAGTCTAAAGGGCTTTGTCAAGGTTCCCATCCTTGTGTCACCACCTCAAGTCCGATTATACGGGAAGGAAGGCCAGTCTCTTACCAGAATTATTGAAGTAAGGGCCGAATTAGACAAACCCCTGATACTGACACCAGGGCACTTTGATCTCACTGAAAAACTGACATACAGCATAGAGGAAATTGAAAAGGGCAAGAGGTTCCAGATTCGTTTCACAACTACCAATAGTTCTCCTCAGTCTTTTCGTGGATCCTTGAAGCTGAATACCAATTACCCTGAAAAACCTGAGATAACCATATGGATCAAAGTCCGGATTCAAAAGAAAGCCGAAGTACAGAGAAAGCCCGGTTCTGCACATCAATGACACCATTTTTGTACCAAAGACCACATTACAATCGATTGACTGAATGAACCAAAGAATGGTAACCCAAAAAAGGCAAAAAATAGTGGAAATTTTTACCGATGGGGCCTGCAGTGGGAACCCCGGGCCTGGCGGTTACGGCGCTGTTTTGAAATATGACCAACACATTAAAGAGATTTCCGGATGCGAGCCCATGACCACCAACAATCGCATGGAAATGATGGCCGTCATCAAGGCATTGCGGCAACTCAAACGACCTTGTAAAATAAGGGTGGTCTCTGATTCCAAATATGTTGTAATGGGCATGACAAAATGGATACACGGGTGGATCAAGCGGAATTGGATAAATTCACAGAAAAGGCCCGTTTTGAACAGGGAATTGTGGGAAGAGCTGTTAAGGCTAAGTAGAGTGCACCAAATCGAATGGGAATGGATTAAGGGCCATAATGGGTATCCTGACAATGAACGTTGCGATCAACTGGCCAGAGACGCCATAAAAGACTGCCGGAAATCCTGAAAACAAGGCAAGACCGGGCATGGAAAAAGAACTGCTTAAAACACTTGGAAAGGAATAAAGCGTAGCCTGATTTAACGTCACGTACGGTTATACATAACCTTGATCAGCCTCAGATGGTGTCGCTGATTCCTTGACAATTAGCAGGAATAATGTTATTTTTATATATAATTTTTATTTTAAATTAAATAGATTTCAAGTTAGTACATTTCGCTTATCCCGCCTGGCGGGATTGGAATTACGAGACATATTATTGCTTCATCATATTGCTGGAGGCTAAAATGAAATGCCCAAAATGTGGTTATATAAGTTTTGACCATAACGAAGTCTGTCCGAAATGCAACAAAAATATTGCCGCGCTAAGGGATAAAATGAGCTTGCCCTCATATAAAGCAGCTCCGCTGTCTATGCTGAAAGCGCTGACTGGAGAAGCCAGTGATTCAGGTGCCGATATCAGCGTCCAGGTGTCCGAGGACACAGCATCAGTATTGGAAGAGGAAGAAGGCCTCAGCCTGGAAGACTCCCAGGCTATTGAAGCCATGGAAAAGACATTTAAAGACAGTCAGGAATTTGACATGCAGCTGGAAACCACGCTGGATGAAGTATGGGATGAAACACCTAAAGAGGATGCTGCCGATCTATCCCTGGATATTGAAGATCTCCCCATTGAAGATGCTCGATTTGAGCCCGCGCAGGCTGAAGATGAAGCAGAAATTGAGACGATTGTTGATTCGGATCTTTTGCCGACTGAAGGTGGAGACCCTGAAAAAACAGCCCTTTTTGAACCTGTTGAAGCGGATGAAGAAACAACAGGCTTTAACCTTGACGATCTATCGCGAAGTGAATCGGGACCAATTTCTGAGGTGAAACTTCAAGAAAAAGCAGAAGACGATGCCCCTATTGATTTGGAAGGTTTGGCTTTAGCCCTGGAGGAACCAACTAAGAACCTTAACCAATTCATGAAGCCGGAAGATGAGGAAGTTGATAATGGCTCACTGGAGCTTGAGGACTTAGACCTAGACCTTGATCTTGAGGGACTTGATCGCAAACCGTCTTAATTTGAAGTTCTATTTTTTTTAGTCTTGACCTGTGTCGTTCATTGAAACTATAATAACACCGGTTTTATGCCGAGATAGCTCAGTCGGTAGAGCAGGGGACTGAAAATCCCCGTGTCCCCAGTTCAATTCTGGGTCTCGGCACCAATAAAACACAATATTTTAAAAGGGTTAGTCCCGCAGGGCGGGA
>JBDRPB010000217.1:0-8264 GCA_043809485.1 Pseudomonadota bacterium
TTTTTATTGCAGATGGCCACCATCGTTACGAAACTGCACGTAATTTCAGGAACCTAATGAGGGCAAGGTATGGCAGCCGACCCGTGAACAGGGTTTATGAATACGTTATGATGTACCTGTCAAACATGAATGATGAGGGCCTGACCATCTTGCCTTCTCACAGGCTCATCAAAAAAGCTCCCGATTTTCAGCTTCAGCCCTTTCTTGAAAAAATCGAGAAGTGGTTCAATATTTTAAAGTTCCCCTTCTCGTCTCCCGACCTCACCCAGCAATGCTCTGCTCTCAAGGAAAAACTCGCAGAAGCAGGACGTTCAAACAGTGTCATGGCCTTTTACCATCAGAAAGCTGATGAATGCTACCTATTCTCACTCAAACCCGGCGCAAGAGAAGAAATGGGGGACGATCTTCACCCTTCACTAAAGAAACTTGATGTCCTCGTTTTGTCCAGGTTTATTCTCCAGAAAGGCCTTGGGTTCAGCCGTGAAGACCTGGATAATGAAGAAATATTTCATTATGAAAGCAGCATGAAGACTGCTGTATCTCAGGTCCAATCAGGGAATTATCAAATGACATTTTTACTGAACCCCACCAAAATAGGTCATGTGAAAGAAATTGCCAATAACTCCCTGGTCATGCCCAGAAAATCCACCTATTTCTACCCCAAGGTATTAAGTGGCCTGGTGTTTAGCAAGATAGAACCTCATGAAATCGTCCAGGTCTACTGAAATCATTGTGCGTCCAGGTGAGCGTATTGACTGCTTCATGGATGGCCGCCTCAAGCTGATCCAATCCAAAGATGGGTACAGATTCTCCATTGATGCCATCCTGCTTGCCGAATTCGTGACTATCAGGCAAGGAGATGTGGTTGTTGATCTCGGAACAGGCTGCGGCGTAATCCCTTTGATTTTGCTCCTCACAAAACTGGTTGGTTATGCTTTTGGGCTGGAAATCCAGGAAGAACTTGCTGGTCAGGCCGCACGGAATGTCCTTTTGAATGGGTTTGATGACAAAATGCGGGTCGTTCGGGGGGACATAAAAAATCCTCCCATTGCCAAAGATTCTGCCGATGTAGTTATATGTAACCCGCCATATCGCCAGGTAAAAAGCGGACGAATCAATCCTGACCCACGCAGGGCAATTGCCAGACACGAAATAATGGCCAGTATGGACGATATCTTACGCGCCGCCAGAAGCGTCCTTCGAAAAAAGGGGCGGCTTGCCTTGATTTATTCTTCGGTTCGTCTGGCTGATATACTGGCTCGCATGGGGCGTTTTAACCTGGAACCGAAAAAAATCCAAATCATTTACCCGGATTTGAACTCCGGCGCCAAGCTGGTCCTGGTAGAGGCAATCCTGGGGGGGAGGCCGGGCCTGAAGATAAGCCCTCCTATTGTTGGTCAGGGCAACTGGCAAAATCAGGGTCTCTAGCCGTCTATATAGGCCAAGATCGTGAATTTTGAGCCAAGTTTTGTGGATAGGAAACAATTACACGCACTTAACACGTGATACTGGATGCTGGTTTCTGGATGCTGGATAGAATAAGGAATTCTATAATTTTTTTAATCTGTCGAAAAAGGCAGTACAACAAATTGATAATATTCCTGGGCAATGTAAATGGGAGGGTCTTTATCAAGGATCGAGCATCCAGTATCCAGTATCGCTTCGCCTCAAGCATTAAATTTGACCAATGCACACAAACTTGTCGGTTTGAGGCATAGCTTCGCTAGGAGGCTGTCCAGGGCCGGTACGGGGAGGCGGAGCTTCGGTAGACATAACATAAAGCGATCTTTTGGAGAATCCATTATGGATGAAGACAGGCTCATTTGCTCAGAATGCGGCCGGGAAGCCAATAAAAGCAAGGTATGTATAATTGACGATAAGGTCGTATGTTTTACGTGTATGTATGGGGATATAAAACCGTTTGACATCTATCCAATTGGCAGCGTGAGAACAAAGCTGGGATCCAAGGAAACAAGTAATCTTCCCGCCGACCCCAATGGGATATCCTGTATTGATCTCTTTCCTTCTCAAAAGCGATTCTTATATAAGTTGGAAGAGGAAACCTCTTTGCTTATTGTTTATTACCTTCATAAGGTGAAATCAGTGATTACGGTGTTTAATAGACGGTTGGACGGCAAGAGAGTCGGGGTTTTTGCCTCGCGTACCCCAAACCGGCTGTCAAAAATTGCTGTTCAAGAAGTAAGACTCCTGAAGCTCGAGGGGAATAAACTTTATGTGGACGGGCTCGATGCGATGGATGAAAGCCCGGTCCTTGACATAAAATTAGGCCTGGGTCGTCGTAGAGCATCTGGACGGTGAAAGACGCTCGCCTTTTGCCAAGATCAGGGCGGCCCATGATTCAAGGGTAAACTGTTGAGAGATGATCAGCCCTATTCTCGTGAAGAGTTGTTTCATCTCGTTTAGCTGATTTTCTCCAAACCCGGAGACAACAGCCAGGCCCTGGTCCTTCAGATGACCGGGGAGATATTTCCCCGTTCGTATGAGTACGGAAGCCACCAGATTGGCCAGGATCAGATCATATTTTTCTTGCACAGCATCCCAGGAGCCCTCTTTGATTTTTATCGTGCGGGAGAGGTGATTCAATTTCACGTTTCCTTCTGCCGCCTCTGCAGAGGGGCCATCAATTTCAACCCCGAGCGCACTTTTTGCGCCCATCTTAATGGCAGCAATGGCAAGGAGACCTGTCCCGCAACCAAAATCAAGAACCTTCCCTCCTCGCAATCTTTGTGTATTGGATGTATCTTTGGCTATTAGATCCATGATTTTCAGACATAGCCGGGTCGAGGGATGTTTACCCGATCCAAAGGCGTTGTGCGGGTCCAGTATAATAGTCCGGGCATCTGCTGTCTGCGGTACGGAGGTGCCCCATGGCTGAATTGTAATGGAGGGTACAGGGTTAAAGGGTTCTGCGAACCGACTACTTCCGGTGGAGGGCTCTGAATAGGCAAGATTGCGAACCCGGATATCGAATTTTGTGCTTAAAGAAAGTGCTTTCTCCACACTTGTGATGGTTCTATAAAGGCCCCTGAGTTTATCGTCAAGTAGACCATGGTCCGTCTCTACGAAGTAGATTCTTCCCCACTCCTTTTCATTTCTACTCCACTGCGGCACTTTTTCAAATCCTGGTGAAAAGCACCTCAACTCATGCTGGAGTCTTTGCAGAGAAAAAATCGGTCCTTCTATGGAAATTTCATACTGCATGGTCTTCTTCCGTCTAAAAAAACCTTTATTTTTATATGCTTAACAGCTCTTAGGGGTAATTGCACTCCAACATACCTGGTTTTTTCACAAAAGGCAAAATTCAGCTAATATTTTATCGCGCCAAGATGGGATCTTCGAAAGGGGGAGGCACTGGGGCGTAGGCCACACGGGAATTGTTTATCTTGACAAAATATGTTTTATAAACTATACTAAATTGTTTATTAATAAGTCCAAATTAGTTTAGAATTACAGCATTTTTAGATCTTTCCTCTGGGCTTAAGTGCGGGACGATGGCTGACGATAATATTGGGAATAAGAAAAATCACTCAGGAGAATCAACGAGACCTGAGGAGCAGTCCACACGCCATGAGCTTAAGGCTTATCTGGTAAGAAAACACGGAAAGGACCGTAGAAGAGGGGGGGATAGAAGGAGAGGGAAAGATAGAAGGACCGGGAAGGGCGTTTTCACCAAAAAAGAAAAAAGGGACGGAAAAGAACGAAGGGCCGGGAAGGACCGTAGAAGCGGTCAGGAGCGAAGGAGTACAAGAAAACTAAGAATCCCCATTTTTATTAAGCTTACCAGTTTATCCACTATACTGATCCTGGTGGTTATTTCTATCATCAGTTTTTCAATATTAAAAAAGCAAAAAGCGCAATATATTGGTCAGTTGATTAACTTTGGAGAGAGTATGGTTCGTATGGTGGCCAACAACGCTCCAGAAAAACTTTTGGGGGAGGAAGATCTGGCCTTATTCCAGCTTGTAAAAGATATCGCAGAAAACAAGCAGGTTATATATGTTCTGATCACTGACCAAAAGGGCGTTATCAAGGCCCATAACCGTATCGATATGGTGAACAAGATATATTCACCGCCGGATAATATCCTGTTTCTTAAGGAAGACAATAAGGTTAAAGTAAGTTCTTTTATCCGTGGCCGAGAAGAGATCCTGCTTTTTGAAGAACCAATTACCTATCAGAAACTAAGGGTTGGGGAAGTCCATCTGGCCATATCACAGAGAAAGATTTTTGAGAACATTCATGATGCCAAGATCTCTATTTTGGTACTCACAGCGTTTATAACGCTCCTGGGGATTATGCTAAGTCTTGCGCTCAGCATGTATTTTTCACGTCCTATCAGGAAGCTAGGGGAGAGTATCAAGGCCCTGGCAATGGATGATTTTGATCATCGTGTGGCTGTTAACCGCAATGATGAGCTTGGAGACCTTAGCTCAGCTTTTAACAGGATGGCCGAGGATCTGGCACTCAAGGACAAGATTAAGGATTCCTTCGGGCAGTATGTAACACCTGAGATAGTTGATATGATACTGGAAAACCCTGATAATCAATGGATGAAAGGATTAAAGGTGGAAGCCACGGTTCTATTTGTTGATATAAGGGGTTTTACAGGCCTGGCGGAGGAAAAAGAGCCGGAGTCCGTTATTGAAATGCTTAATGATCATTTTACCAGAATAACTGACATCGTGATTAGGCATGGTGGCCATTTGAACAAATTCGTTGGAGATGAGGCAATGATAGTTTTTGGTACTCCAGCCCCCAATCCTCAACACGCTGAGGCGGCTGTAAGGGCGGCCCTGGATATACAGGAAGAAATAGCAAGGATTGATCGGAAAAAGAAGATGGGGGATGTGTCTTTTGAGGTCGGTATTGGTATTAATTCCGGTGAGATAGTGGCGGGGAACCTTGGCTCACCCAAGCGAATGGAATATACGGTTATTGGAGATAACGTAAATGTGGCATCGAGGCTCACTTCCCTTGCAAAGGCAGGAGAAATCTTGATCAGTAAGCAAACCTATGAATCAATCGAGGATAATAGCAGGTTGAAAGTAACTGAGAGAGGTAAAGTGTCTTTCAAGGGGAAAAAGGTGGAGATAACTATCTTTAACGTGTTGAGATTGGATGAGGTTCAAGATGAGCAAGACAGTCGGAGCCCTGAATAGAGAGAGATTAAGGGCCTTTGTCTTCGCCCTGATAGCGATAGGCTTTCTCTTTCAGTCATCCTGCGCTACTCTCGAAGTGGCCCTAAAAAAAGTCGAAAAGTCGCTGTGGCAGGAAAAAACCCCAGAGCCCCTTCAATTTCAGTCAGACGAATATATTGTCTACCGATTACAAGAAGGAGAAACCCCTGTTACACTTGCAGAAAGATTTTTGGGAGATGAAAAGCGGTCATGGGTCATCGAAGACGCAAACAAGGACATTGCGTTTAGAGAAAATCAGTTAATTATAATCCCTCTGAAGGAAGAAAATAAGGGGGGGCTGGCAATAGACGGCTATCAGGCAGTGCCGATTCTATCCTACCATCATTTTGGTGAAAATTGTGAATCTCATCTCTGTATCTCCACCAGCGTTTTTGACCAGCAGATGAGGTACCTGAAAAATAATGGCTACAGGGTCATAACAATGCGTGAGCTTCTTGGGTTTATGCAGTATCGTCATGCCATCCCTAAAAAATCGATTCTTATTACCATTGATGATGGCTACAGATCTGCTTATGAAATTGCATATCCAGTGCTCAAGAAATATGGTTTTACTGCGACACTCTTTATCTACACAGATTATGTGGGGGTTTCCAGTAGCTCCATCACGTGGGATCAGCTACAAGAGATGAAGGCCGATGGTTTTGAAATCGGCTCTCATACCATATCTCATTGTGATCTTACAAAGAAAATGACAGGCGAGCAGTATCAGGACTATCTGGCGAGGATCAAAAGAGAAATTTTTGACTCTAAACAGATAATCGACAAAGAGCTGAGGCAGGATACTTTCTGTTTCGCCTACCCTTACAGTCGTTATAATGCCTCAGTATTGAGTCTTTGTGAGCAGGCGGGTTACAAGGTCGGAGTAACTGTGGATAGAGGGGGGAACGCCTTTTTTAAAGATCCGCTTGTCCTGGACAGAAATCAGATATTGCAAAGCGATATGTATGCCTTTATGGCCAATCTAAAAACTTTTAATAAGTTTTCTCTAAAGTGAAAACCCAATGCTTTTAATTTCTATCTTCACTAAAATCCCCCCCATCCCCCGCTTAGTAAAGCGAGGTGAGCGCGAATTTTTTAATTCAGGAAAGGGGGGAATTTTAGCATCCTCCTTTCTGGCCCTCCTCTTTGCCTGGACTTTGATAGGGCCCTGCGGCTGTGCAACCTTTGGAGAAAGACCTCATGAAGTTGTAAAAGAAGACCTTTTTAAGGAGTATCTCCAGAAAGGTCGAGAGTGCAAAGATAAGGGGGATCTGGTAGAGGCCTTAAAACAATATAAACTGGCAATGACTGTAGACCCTGCAAACAAGGAGGTTATTGATGGCTCTAATAGGGTGGAAACGGCGCTACGTAGTTTAGCCGAGAAACACTATAAGGCAGGGCTTGAATTAGACAAGGCAGGAAAATATGCCCGCAGTCGTCAACAGTTTTTGATAGCTTTAAGGCTCTGGCCGGATTATCCTGAAGCAATAAATATGCTCATCACCAGAAAACGGATTAAGATCAAGAGGTACGTTGTACATACTGTTAGGTCCTCAGAAAGCGTTTCCAAACTGGCAAAGATCTATTATGGAGATCCTGAGAAATTTTCCATTATAGCCAAATACAATAATTTTGATGATGCCTCCCGGATCGCTGCCGGTCAGAAAATCAAAATTCCTGAGATAGAAGGAGTAGATTTTTTAGTCGGCAAGGAACCTATTGAGGCAGAATCCCTGCCAGTAGATAATTCGGAAATTGCGGAATGGGATTGGGAAGATTACGCCCTGGAAGACCGGCCGGAACCGGTGGACCAGGTTGCTATCTATCGCAATCACGGGGTGGACTTGTTCAGAAAAAGGGAATACCAGATGGCAATTGTTGAATTCAGCAAGGTACTGAATGCAAACCCTGATGATAACATTGCGCTTGCCTATGCCCATAAGTCCCATTATCAACTTGCAATGGATTTTTATGCCAAAAAGGACTACCTGGGAGCAAGAGATCAATTTAAGGCTTCCCTCCGATACACGAAAGATTGCTACGACTGCAACTTGTACATAAGAAAAAGCGAAGATTTATACAAAGAGATGCATTATAAAGAGGGGATAAGGTTTTTCGATAGGGAACAACTAAATGAAGCTATCAAGGAATGGGAACTGGTAAGGTTTATGGATCCGGACTATAAAAAGGTGAATGAATTAATCAATAAGGCCAAAACGCTTTTGAAAAAGATAGAAGAGTTGAAAAAGAGTCAAAAGGGTTAAATGTACTGATTCCTTCTTATTATTGAAGCACTTGGAGGAAATACCATGAACAAAGAAAAGAAGGCCGTATGGGGCTGGGCAATGTACGACTGGGCAAATTCCGCTTTTGCGACGACGGTTATGGCCGGATTCTTCCCCATTTTCTTCAAGCAGTATTGGAGCTATGGAGTTGATGTCAATGTTAGCACTGCCCAGCTTGGATTCGGTAATTCAATCGCCAGCCTACTTGTAGCATTAATGGCACCTGTCCTGGGCGCTATTGCCGATAAGGCCTCGGCCAGGAAAAAATTTCTCATATTTTTTGCATACCTGGGTGTACTCATGACTGCTTGCCTTTTTCTGGTCGGAAAAGGAGAATGGGCCTGGGCCATTTTTGTTTATGCCATGGGGATCATCGGATTCTCCGGTGCAAATGTGTTTTATGATTCTCTCCTGCCGACTGTGGCGGGTAAAGACAACGTTGATTATGTGTCAGGCCTTGGATTTGCCATGGGATACCTTGGCGGTGGGTTGCTGTTTCTTATTAATGTGTTAATGACATTAATGCCGGAGAAATTTGGATTGGCCGATTCCGGTGAGGCAGTCAGATACTCTTTTATTTCGGTGGCCATATGGTGGGGTATGTTTACAATCTTTATAATACTGTGGGTGCCGGAAGAAAAAACGGCTGGCGCGTCGCGCGAGGGCAGGAACTTTATTGCGGATGGTTTCCGGCAGATTATTGGGACATTTAGAAAAGTTCGACATTTGAAAACTATATTTTTATTTCTGCTGGCATATTGGTTTTACATTGACGGTGTTG
>JBDRPB010000218.1:0-2483 GCA_043809485.1 Pseudomonadota bacterium
ATTAGCATGATAGGGAATTTTTGTAAAGATTTCTGGAGTCTTCCAACACTTTGGCCGGAATTACAGCGAGGTGAAACCACTTCTTTACTATTCGGAAATTGGCTTGGAGGTGAGCCACGGCACAGATGAAATCGTTGAAATAAAGGAGATTACCAGCACTTGCAATGGAATCAGCCGCACCGAACTGGCCAATACCGTCTGTGAGTTGTTTGATTGGAAAAGGCCCAGTGGGAGGCTGAAGACCGTTGAGTGTCGCCAATTTCTTGAATATCTGGCCTCCAAAGGAGTCATAGATCTCCCTGATCGCAAAGAGGGTCGTCCGAAGGGAGTCAAGAGCAAGGTTAAAAGGAGCGATAAGGGAGAAGCTGCGGAGATTATTTCAGGGAAGGTTAAGGAATTTTCCCCCTTTAATCTGTGCAGGGTAAAGAGCAAAGAACAAAGGGATCTTTGGTATGAGTACGTTGACCGATATCATTACCTGGGTTATCAATTACCTTTTGGGGCGCAGCTGCGCTACTTTATTGAGAGCCCGAAAAGGGGAAAGATCCTGGGATGTTTTCAATTTTCCTCTCCCGCCTGGAAGATGGCCCCGAGGGATCGATGGATTGGATGGAGTGATGAGCAGAGGGAGCGCAATTTACAAAAGCTGATCAGTAACAGCCGATTTCTCATTTTTCCCTGGGTGAGGGTTAAAAACCTTGCCAGTTCAGTGCTTTCACTGGCCTTGAGAGTGGTTCCGGATGATTGGGAAAGCTGCTATGGTTACAGGCCCGTTCTTGTGGAGACGCTGGTGGACAAGGGCGGATTCACGGGCACCTGTTATAAGGCGGCCAATTGGATCTGTGTGGGGGCCACAACAGGCCGAGGGCGAATGGATCGTGAGAGGAGAAGGCAAGAGCTCTCACCGAAAGATATTTACGTGTACCCCCTTACAGCCCGATTCCGGGAAAAGCTGTTGGGATTGTAGGGGGGGATGTTATGGGCCTGAGTGTTGCACGAATCCTTGAACCTGACAAGACGGAGCTATTTCGGGAGATGATCCATGATGAAGTGGATAAATGGGTTGATCAGATAGTAGAAGAAGTGTTTGAGGAAGACAAGCAACTGACCCTGATGGAGTTCAGTGAGCTGTTTACCAGGACGAAGCAGAGGTTTTTCGGTGCTTGTTTGCAAGCGTTGATTGAGCAGAAGTACGCGGGCTTACTGGGGCAGGAATATGCTCCCTGCCCGAAGTGCGGGAAGATGAACAAAAAGAGGCGCGGTAACCTAAAAGAGATGGTGACTATGCATGGACCAAGCGTCCTGAATCGCCCCTGGTTCTATTGCATGGATTGTTCTTATGGATACAGCCCTTTGGACAATGTCTTGGAGATAAGCCGCAAGAAATATCAATTTGATATCCAGAACAAATCCGTGAAGACCTCTGCGGAGGTTCCTTTTTTCCGGGGAAGTGAGATATTCAAGGATCTTACAGGACAAAGCGTAAGTGACCATTTTATCCACGATACCTTTGAAGAGGTAGGTTCAGAAGCCTCTTTGGAGGATGTGATTCCAAGTTCGGAAGAGATACAGAGAAGGATCAAAGAGGTTTCTGAGGATGTTTGGCGTCCGGTTTTGGTAGTGGCCTCCGATGGTGCCCACTTGCCTACCCGGCCCAAGGCAAAACGCAATGAAAAAAGGGGCAGCGGTTACTGGCAAGAGGCCAAGGGTTTCCGGATATATTTATTGAGCAAGGATCGTATTATCCACCTGGCAAGCTGGCATCAAATACAAAATGAAGAGCAGTTCGGGAAAGACTTGGCCTTTGTGGCTTCTCGTATCCCACAAGAGTTGGTCCGCATCGCCTTATTAGGTGATGGTGCGGACTGGCTATGGAAACATATGATCAGTTGTTTCCCGAAAGGCAGGCAGGTCCTGGATTACTACCACTGCGTTGAGCATATCTACAAAGTGGCCAGAGCACAGTATGGCGAAAAGAGCATACAGGGTCTGGAGTGGGTGGAAAGTACGATCTGCCGCCTCTTTTTTGCTGACGTCAGTAATGCGATTGGGGGCCTTCGCCGAATGCAGCCAAAGGACAGTGAAGCTGCGGAGGAGATTCGTAAACTTATCGGTTATCTCGATAATAACCGGGACGGAATCCACTACAAAGGCGATCGCATAGGGGGATATCCTATCGGAAGCGGTGGTATTGAATCGGCAAACAAATTTATATGCCATACACGCATGAAACGATCCGGAGCGTGGTGGGTGAAAGAGACAGGGAATGAAATGCTTCGAATCCGGTGTGCAATATACAATGGGACATATGATAGAGTTTTTGAAAGTTATAAGAACGCTAAATTATCTCATGCTTGACGTCAATCCATTAACAAACTGGTAATGCTCCCATAGGCGGCTTGTCCCACTTGCCCCTCAAATGCGGCAACAGAGGCGGTATTAATAATCACTCCTTTTTCGCCGTCCTCATTGCCCTGGTTTTC
>JBDRPB010000219.1:0-6283 GCA_043809485.1 Pseudomonadota bacterium
CCCTTTTGCCGGGTTTAGGAAGAAATCTTTTTGGGAAGACCTGTTTTTCTTTTCAACTAACATACTGTCATTTTTTGAATATTTTTCCCTAAACCCTAAAACTTTGGTATCCTCCATCGGGAAGTTTTTGCCATCCCTTCCCAAAAATGGAGGGTGCCATGTACCAACGTTGCCTTATACCACCGGAGTCAATTCCTCCGAGAGTCAAATATGAGAAGCTCTTTGAAAATCTGCCTGAGATTCCTAAAAAATGGTCCCAACGTGGTAGGCCCCCTATTTCAAAGGACTCTCTTCTCAAGGGGTTAATTTACCGTAACCTCAGGGGCATCCATAAGCTGGTAGAGCTTGAATTTGAATTGCTCAATAATCCATCAATGGCTGAACCCTTGGGCTTAGATCCCTTAAAGCAACCGCCATCTGATGAGAGATTCTCTGAGTTTTTGCGCTCCAATCCGAATGGGTATTTCCAGGCCGTAAGAAAACTTTTGGTGCAAGAACTCATTAAAGAAGGCGTTGTCCATGGAACTGGAATCGGATTTGATTCCTGCCCCATTGAAGCAAGTGTAAAGGAAAATAATCTAAAAACCTCGATTAAGGATCGTTATGATAAATATCGTCTCGTCTCTGGAGATAAGGACGCACGCCTTGGAGTTAGTATCCACTTTCCGAGTCCCTTCAAGAAAAAGATCCATTATTTCTGGGGTTATCGAAATCACATCATTAACGATCTGGAATCAGAGCTACCTCTTTGGGAAATCACGCTCCAAGCCAATAAAAGTGAAAAACCAGTAGGGCTCTCGATGTTGAAGGAACTGCACCAGGATTTTTCTTTGCCTATAGAGGTAGTTGCTGGGGACGCAAATTATGATGTCGAAGACATCCTGAAATACATCGTCGAACAAATGAAAGCTGAAGCGATGATTCCAAGGAATCCCGGCAACACTCAAAATACCCCTTACACTGTGAAAAAGGACAAGATATACTGCCAAGCAGAACTCCCCATGTATCGAAAAGGCAGAATGACTACTAAAGGAATAACCTATTTCCAATATAGTTGCCCTTTACATTGGTCCAAAGAATTTCGTGGAATTTACCTCCTTTGTCCCGCAGGGCACCCGAAGTTTCTAAAACAGAAAGGCTGTAATGTACTGATTCGTTTGGCCCCAAGTGTTAGGGAAAAAATCAGTTACGGCACCCAAAGATTCAAAGACGTTTATAACCAGCGAACCTCAGTGGAAAGAGTATTTTCCAGGCTTTTATCCATTTCAATGCAAAAACCAACAGTCAAAGGCCTCCGGGCCGTAAGAAACCACTGTACAATTGCTCATATCACCGTTCTCTTGGTGGCATTAACGGCTTATAGAATAGGCTGTGAAGATAAAATACGTTTTGTTAAATCTTTCGTTCCGAATTTCCTGACTCAGTAGCATCTGCCACCCCAAGGTTCAAAAAAGGATTTTTGCGAAGCCCTATAAATATACACGTGCCACCATTGAGGAAGCGAACCGAGGACATACCTCTTTTAATGAAAAAGTTAACGGCGACCCAGGCCGTAAAGATAAATCGGCCAGCGCCTGCGTACACTGGACAAGCCACTGAAAGATTATGTCAATATCATTGGCCGGGCAATGTCCGTGAATTGAAAAATCTGGTCAAACGAATGGTCATTCTTCGGCCAGGTGAACAAATTACCAACAGGGACATCATCAATATTATAAGCGCCAAATCCCAAGCCGAACCGAGCAGGAACGTTACCTCACTGGCAGATGCGGAGAGAGAGCACATCGAGCAAGCCTTGATCAAATGCAGCGGAGTCGTGAGTGGACGAAAGGGAGCTGCTCAGCTTCTGGCCCTGCCTCGTTCCACCCTCCAATACCGTCTAAAAAAACACGATCTCGACCCTAAGGGTTTTGTTTCAAAATAGAGGTTTTTTGTGTACATACCCAAACGGATAAGCTTGTCATTTCTTCCGATAGGGGACCTGTATCTTTATGTCCTTCATGGGATGATGTTTTTTGTTCAGCCTGATCAGAACGGCTCCAACTTTTTTAGCTGAGGCGGCAATCAGGGCGTCAGGCAACAAAAGGCTATGGGACGAATAAAATTTATTTCTATATCTTCCAGCATCTACTGCTATTTCACCATCAATCCGCACTTCTTCCATACTACTGGGCAAACGAGCGACCTTTTTCACTTCCTTATCTCAAAATCCGTAATGTATTGACCAAAATAGGTTGGGTTTCGTTTACACTCAACTCAACCTGCGGCAATTTGATGCTAAAAGTAGACCTAATAGAAGCATCAGATTTACTTGAAAATATAGTCAGGGTGCGATAAGAATTGGGGAAATATCGATTTTGAAGCTTTATCCCTGTATGACTATCAAAAAAATGGAGTTAGTGAGATGCCTAAGAAAATATTAATTGTGGATGATGATCCGGATGTGATTTTATTCCTATCCACAGTCCTAAAAGACCATGGATATATTACTGTAGATGCCTCCAATGGCCGGGAAGGCCTTGAAAGGGTAAAAACAGATCATCCCGACCTTATCCTTCTTGACCTGATGATGCCCCAGAAAAGCGGTATCGCCCTTCTCTCTGATATTAAAAGGGATGATGCACTAAAGGAGATCCCGGTGATTATGGTAACCGGTGTATCCAGTGAGACCGGTATTGATGTGGAGGCCTTTTTTAAAAAAGGCGCAACTGGGGACCCGGAGCGCAACGCCCTGAAGCCCGAGGGCTATATCGAAAAGCCCGTGGACCCGCAAAAGCTCCTTAAGATGATCAAAGAAGTGCTAAATTAATGAAAAAACACAATGTCGCTATCATAGGAGCCGGTCCGGGTTGTCTGGCCATTATGGACATGATATCCAGGGACCAGCTTCGACAGCTTCAAATGCACATCGTGGGTATTGCGGATATTAACCTGCAAGCCCCCGGCCTCAGGCAAGCCCAAGCCCTGAATATATTCACCACATCTAACTACAAAGACCTTTTTAGCATCCCAGATTTGGATTTGATTATCGAACTTACCGGTGATCCGGATTTCAGTCAGGCTATTCAGCATGAAAAGCCAGTCCATGTGCATTTGATGGACCACATCGTGGCCAGGCTATTTTGGGACTTTAGCCGCCTGGAGGACGAGAAACTCTACGCCGAGAAGGAAGTTGAAGAACAAAGCCAGGAGTTGGAGGCATCCGAAGAAGAGGCGCGCAGGCAAAAGAGGACGGCCGAAGGAATTATCTATGGCTCCCCAACCCCCATGTTTGTAATTGATAAAGATCACAAGATTATCTATTGGAACAAGGCGTGCGAAAAATTGACAGGGTTTAGCCGCGAGAAGATGATCGGAACCAATAGGCAATGGGAGCCTTTTTATCGCCACAAGAGGCCCCTTTTGGCTGACGTAATTGTTGATAATGACTCAGAGCAAATCAAGAAAATAACCGAGAAAATGGGGTTACACAGATCTCCAGTTGTAGAAGAGGGCTATGAGGTGGAGTATTTCGTTCCCCATCTTGGTGAAGAAGGCACCCACTTATATATCAACGCCGCGCCCATCAAAGATGATGCAGGGAACATGCAGGGGGCTATCATTACTTATCAGGACTTCTCGGAACGGGTTAAGATGACCCAGCATCTAAAGGCTTCCGAAGAGGAGACACGCAGGCAGAAGAAGACTGTTGAAGGAATTATTTATGGCTCACCGATCCCCATGTTCGTGCTCGACAAAAATCATAAGATCACTTACTGGAACCGGGCAGTTGAAAGACTGACAGGATTTCGCAGTGAAGAGATGATTGGAACCGATAGGCAATGGGAGCCCTTCTACCCCCATAAGAGGCCCATTTTAGCTGACTTTATCATTAATGACGATCTGGAACCAAATAAGAAACTGTACAAAGGCATGCATCTCCGCAAATCCCCCATGGTAGAAGGTGCTTATGAGGCCGAGCACTTTTTCCCGCACCTTGGTGAAAAAGGCACTCATCTCTATTTCAACGCAGCGCCCATCAAAGACGATTCGGGAAACATACAGGGTGCAGTAATTACGTATCAGGACTTCTCGGAACGGGTAAAGATGACCCAGGAGATCGAACGACGTGAGATTTTTGTGCAAAACCTCATTCAAAACTCCATTGACGGCATCATTGCCACCGAGGCTAAAGGAAAAATCGTGATTTTCAATCGAGGGGCTGCAGAAATCCTGGGATATGCCCCGGAAGAAATAATAGGACAAATGAGTTACCCTGAAATCCTTTCCAAGGAAACTGGCATAGCCATTAGGGATGCCTTCTACGGTGATCAGTATGGTCCTCCTGGCAAAATCATTAATATGGAAGCGCAGTTTTTTAATAAGGCAAACGAGACCATCCCATTAAGGCTATCAGGAACCCTGCTCTACGAAGAGGAAAAAGAAGTAGGAAGTGTTGTATTCATCCAGGACTTAAGGGAAATTCACAGGCTTCAGAGAGAAAAAGAACACGCAGAACGCATGGCCGCCATCGGCCGTACCGTCGCTGGCGTAGCCCATTACATCAAGAATATCCTTAACGGGCTTCAAGGTGGGGCTTATGTCATTAACTCGGCCATGGGCAAGAAAGACTTTGAACTTGTTAAAAAAGGTTGGGGCATGGTCGAGAAGAACATTGACCAGATAAGCAGTATTGTCACAGACATGCTCATCTATTCCAGCGAAAGGAAACCCAGTTACGACCTGGTGAATCCCAATGAGGTGGTTGCCGAGGTCCTGGAGCTGATGTGGGAAAGGGCCAAACTATCAGGTGTCGTTTTTGTCCGGAAGCTCGATCCCGAATTAACCCCGGTGGCCATGGACAAAACCGCCATATACAACTGCCTTTTGAATCTCATCGGCAATGCCATTGACGCCTGTACCCTGGGGGGAATAATGGACGGTAAGGGCGTTGTGACAGTAGAAACGGACAAACCACCTGGTTGGGGTGTGAGATTCAGGATCACAGATAACGGGATCGGTATGGATGAAGACGCCCAGAAAAAGCTGTTTACCGATTTTTTCACCACCAAAGGGTACAAAGGGTCAGGATTGGGCCTGCCTGTTACCAAAAAAATCGTAGAAGAGCATTGGGGGGAACTGATCTTCAGTTCCGAGGTTGGTCAGGGAACGTCATTTAGCCTGATGCTCCCGGAGAAAGTAAGCTTTCAGGGGGAGTAGCCATTCTGCTCCTTCTTGCCCTTTTGTTTCTCACCGAAAAGAAGCTAAGAACGCAGAGATAAAAGATTCCCCTTTGCCGTTGAGTTGCCCCGCAGAATCTGACGGGATTAAGAAACGGCAAAGGGAAACCGCTCAGCCATATACGGTTAGTTGGCCGGGATAGTGAAATTTTTGGAGACCCAGCCTTCTTTTCCGGAATCTGTCCGCACCCGGATCCACCCCCCACTCTGTTCGAGGACAGAGAGGCGGTCTCCCCCGCGAATACCTGTGACTATGGCATAGTTAGTCCCGGGACCGGTCCGGACATTCAATGATGCGGGTTTTACTATCACCGTCTCACCGCCTGCACTCGCAGAGGGTGATGCTGGAGCCGGTGCAGGAGCAGCGGCAGGGGCGGGTGCCGGTGCAGGAGTACTGCCATAATGGTAATAGGTCTGTGGCGTCTTGGACACGACAAATTTGACGGCTTCTTTTATGCAAACACGAAGAGCCTTCTCTGTGGGTGTGTTTTTCCAGCCCCCTAATCCGCCAGCCAATGCACCACTGCCACCCCATCCTCCGATAAGCCCGCCAAGGTTTACATCCGTAGCTTCTCCTTCTACGCTGGTAGCAGCGACGATACGGGACGTCCTGGTATCGATTATCCGTAAATCAATGGCCATATGGGCCTTCTTAAAGCCTCCCATAATTCCGCCCAATACGCCTTTGCCAATTCCGCCTATACCGCCCTTGGCTCCGGATGCCGCGCCTTCAAACTCGGTTACGGCCCCCACCACGAGGAGTTCAGCCCCCTCTATCTCACCTATAGGCGCAGCCGTATCCTGTCGAATGCGGCCTGACGCACCCAGGTCCTGCTCGCTAAGCACGTCGCCAAGGGTCTGCCTTTCCAGAACAATGAACCTGTTGGTGTTAAAAAGCGCGGTAACCAGTTGGTCGGCCATGCCGTCTCCGATCTTGCCTGTCCACCATCCCTTACCGGTTTTGTCCTTGAAGCGGGCCACGGCGATCCTTGCCTTGGGGCCATTGTAGGCCACGCCCTGGGCTTCATCTATTGAAGGCCCGCCCTGACCCGAAGTAACCGTGG
>JBDRPB010000220.1:0-2966 GCA_043809485.1 Pseudomonadota bacterium
GGCATATCTGGTTGCAATGGAAGATCTCCAACGCTTTTCGAGAAAAATCGCAAACTGGTATCACAAGGGAAATAATGATGTGCTTTTATCTCCGACAATGAGAATTCCCCCAACCAAACTCGGTTCCTTTCAATCGCCGCCGGATGATCCTATGAAGTGGATAAGGATTGCGCTTTCGTTTGTAGCTTTCACCCGCACCCAAAATATAACAGGTCAACCCGCCATGTCGGTTCCTTTATATTGGAATGAAGATAACATACCTATCGGTGTCCAATTTGCAGGTCGTTTTGGGGATGAAGCCACACTTTTTCGGTTGGCTGCCCAATTGGAACAAGCAAGGCCATGGGCTGAACAAAAGCCGCCCATTCATTGCAGTAATGTGTTATAAACAAAAATCGTAACTCAGGTTATCAGGTTCACAGTTTCCCGCTAAAAGCGGGACTGAAAGCGGGATTTCGCCTGCGGCGGGGTCGCATTTTTCATATTGCTTGACATAGTTGATGACCCTATGAACGGCAGCAGTTACGCGCAATGTGCCACCCCTCAATATCTCAAAACCGTGCAGTTTTCATCAGTTAACCTTGAACTGTGAACCATGGAACTTTGAACCTGAGTAGTTACCAAAAATCAAGCATTATTTGCATGTCCCCTTTTCTTCACTTAGCAATCTTCTCATATATTCTGAAAGACCTGCGGCTAAAGGGGACTAAACTGTTACCGGTCTGATATTTATTGAAACATGACAATGCTCATATTCTTTATTTCCTTTTTTGCTTTTTCCGGACTGATTGCTGCTTATATTACCTGGCGGCTGTTTGGCGCGGCACGCTTCGGTCGCCTCTGGAGACTTGCGATCGCTGTGGGGATCGTAGCCATTTTCTTTGCGACCCCATTTACCATTTTGCTCCGCAGGGCCGAGGTGGACAATACCGGCGTTGATATTTTTGTCTGGGTCGGATATATGGGCATAGGTTTCTTAAGCTTTGTTTTTACGTTTCTGGTAATCCGGGATTTCTTTTGGATCCCGGCCGTGCTATCGAAAAAATTCAAACGCCTTCTATCAAGAAACGCTGTGGTAAAACTCTATGCAGAGAATCCTACGAACCCCGGCCGCAGACGGTTTCTGGTCAACGGAATGAATTATGGAATTGCAGCTACCGCTTCAATCTTCACTGTTTATGGTTTTGCAGAAGCAAAGCAGATCCCTGATGTCAAGGAGGTTACAATTCCAATCATTGGTTTGCCGATCGATCTCGAAGGTTTCAGGATCGTTCAAATCAGCGACATTCATGTAAGCCCCACCATCCGGCGCGGTTTTGTAGAAGACGTTGTGGAAGTAGCCAATGGCCTCGATGCAGATATTATTGCGTTGACTGGTGATTTGGTTGACGGACTCGTGAGCCAGCTGGCATATGACGTGGCTCCGATTAAGAACCTTACATCGGTGGAGGGTAATTTTTTCGTCACCGGCAATCATGAATATTACTCCGGGGTCGATGATTGGATCGGGGAGGTAAAGCGTCTCGGGTTTACGGTGCTAATGAACGAACATCGACTCATCTCCCGCGGCAAGTCCCGGATGCTTCTGGCCGGTGTCACGGACTATCGCGGGGGCAATTTCATGAAAGGTCACCTGTCTGACCCACGGAAAGCCTTGGCCGGCGCCCCGTCAGTAGACGCAAAAATCCTTTTGGCCCACCAACCCAGGAGCATATTTGACGCAGCAAAGGCTGGCTTCGACTTGCAGATCTCTGGCCACACGCACGGTGGCCAATTTTTTCCATGGAATATATTGGTCGGATTGGGCCAGCCATTTGTGGCAGGTCTCGATAGGTATGAAAACACCCAAATTTATGTCAGCCGTGGCACCGGCTACTGGGGACCACCCATACGGGTGGGCTCGCCTTCAGAAATTACTCTCATCAAATTGACCTCTCAACAGGCCTAACGGCGGTTTGGAAAAGACGCATCGCGATTGGGGTAGGGGTGATAGTTGACTTGACATGCAATCACAATTTTCCTACACTCACTCATCGGAAAAGCGTTTTTCATCATTTATAAGGCGTATTCGGTTTTGTGTAAGCGGTAATTAACCATTATTCAGAAGAAGGAGGTAAAGAAATGAATATCAAGCGAATCATGAAGTGTAGTGTGTTGGGCATCTTGGCTCTCTCTTTTTTGACAACGCCAATCATGGCTACAGATCCGATTAAGATCGGTATCTTGCAGGGATTGAGCGGCCCCTATGAGATATACGGAAAGGCTGAAGTTACTGGCTTTAAAATGGGCCTGGAATTTTTTACCAACGGAACCAATAAGATCATAGGAAGGGATGTGGAGCTAATCATTGAGGACACACAGCTCAAGGCTGCAAGGGCCAAAATGCTCCTCACCAAGCTGTACAGCGATGACAAGGTGGATCTGGCCATAGGGCCAACGAGTAGTGGAGTGGCCCTGGCTATTCTTCCGGTAGCCAGTGATTTCAAGAAGATCCTTATTGTAGAGCCCGCGGTAGCCGATGCGATTACAGGGGCGCATTGGAATCGCTATATCTTTCGCACTGGCCGGAATTCAAGTCAAGATGCCATTTCCAATGCGGTGGCCGTAGCCAAGCCGGGGGTCAGCATTGCCTGCATCGGACAGGACTATGCCTTTGGCAGGGATGGAATCGCGGCCTATAAGAAGGCTGCTGAAAAACTTGGCGCAAAGGTTGTTCATGAGGAGTACTGCGATCCCAAGGGGACCGATTTTACTGCCCCGATCCAGCGGATCATCGAGGCCATGAAAGACAAGCCCAAGCCAAAGTATGTCTGGGTTATCTGGGCAGGAAAGGGGGGGCCGATTCCCCAGTTGATATCGGCCGGGCTTGATAAATACGGCATTGAGATCGCCAGCGGAGGAAATGTGCTTGCTGAGCTCAAGATGATGAAACCGCTGAAGGGGATGGAGGGGTCCATTTACTATTA
>JBDRPB010000221.1:0-6841 GCA_043809485.1 Pseudomonadota bacterium
CCGGAGTGAATTGTTACCGGATGTTGACAAACTGGACAGGTTTAAACGGTTCTGCGCAGAATCGTGGTCAGAGTCGATCAAGTTGGTGGATGAAGCCCACAAAAAGCAGAAGGAACGCAATTAGCAGAAAAACAAAGGTATTAAAAAAAAATGACATCAGTTATGCTGCCGCCACTCAAACCCATCCCGATAAAAGATCGTCTCACTACACCGATTATGTGATAGAATTAGCCGGGAGGCTTAAATTGACTTGTTGATAAGGGATCTTTGAGAGCTGGGGGCGAGCAAAAGCAATTGTTTTATAGACTCCCAGGTTTAGAGGAAGTCCGTAATATACGGATTTGTCTTTTTTTCGTGTGCCAGGGTTGAAGATGGCATATCACCGTAGTGATGCCCGGGCCATACAATGGTATCAGGAGGCAGTTCAAGGAGTTTCCTCAATGATTCCATGAGGGTTTCAAAAGATCCACCGCTCAGATCTGTTCTACCAACAGCTCCCACGAACAAGGTATCGCCGGTGAATAGATTGCCGTCCCCGTAAAGACACATACATCCGGGAGTATGCCCCGGGGTGTGGATTACGGAAAGGCCGGTCTGCCCGAGCTTTATAAAGACCCCGTCCGAGACATGGATATGAGCGCCGGGGGAAGGCCTTTTGCCCATTGCCAGGCTCAAGGCCTTGTTCAGACCGGCAGTGAGCCTGCCTGCGTCCTCCTCGTGTGCCACAAGCTTTGCGCCTGTTCTGGATATAAGAGCGCTGTTTCCACCGGTGTGGTCCGCGTGGCCATGTGTGTTGACGACGTATTTCACCGTCAGACCCAGCTCCGCAGTCCTGGTCAGGATACTGTCAATTGATCCTGCCGGGTCAATTATCAGGCATTCCTTTTCCTGTTCACAGCCCACAATGTAAGAAAAAACGGCCATGGGGCCGCCCAGCATCTGTTCAACTATCATTGATTCTTACCGGTAAAATTATTACCCTCCTGCAACCATAGGAACCAGGAATACTTCTGAATTATCAGGGATCAAGGTCTTATCAAAGTTAGGTCTGGACACCTGCTTTTCATTTATGCGAACAATAATATAGGTGTAGGAATCATCCAGGTCTTTGAGCAGGTCTGCGACCGTCATTCCCTCACGCCAGGTGACCTTTTTCCCATTGACTGTGATCATAACTTGATAGTGCAGGAAATTTCTTTTTTACCGCAGAGCACGCCGAGATCGCAAAGAAGTTTTTTAATAACTGTTTTCTCTGTGTTTCCCGCGGTGAAATTTTGTGTCCGCACGGAGGTAGCTTGTATGAATTCGTGAAGCGATTTTATGATTTGAGCAGATCCAGTACCTCTGGAAAGTCAATGCCGAGGCGTTTTACTGTCTCAACTGTTGGGATACCATCATTTGTCCATCCCCGACGCTCATACACTGCATCTTTGAGCTTTTCATACATGCCCTCACGGAATTCACGCAGCAGCGTTACTTTTTCCTCCGTGCTTCTGTCTTTAATATCGACTTTGTGTTTCTCAACAAGCTGTGTGTCATAGCGATCCTGTCTCGACTCATACTCATCCGCTGTCACCGGCCCCACAGCACGGTAGGGGATACTGTCATGCTCACGGCGTCCAAAGCCCATTTTCAGGTTGAATATGCGCTGGAAATTGTAGACGGCCTCACTCATCGAAACAAGGTCATCGGGGGACACCTGACGTCCTGTAACAGCGCTAAAGTACTGTGCATACCACCCCACATGTTTCATAACCTTTGCAGGCTCTGCTGTATCTTTATTGTCCTCAGGCACAATATCATTCCATGGGAGTTTGCACAGGCCGCATAACCCAAACCAGGTTCGAAATACCGGGAACCAGTGTAGTGCCTCTGCCTTCTGCTCAAAAGTTGGCATAAAATTATGCACCATATCAAGAAAGATAAGCCATGCCTCATCATGCTGTGGGCCCTTGAGCGCGAGGCCATAGCCGCCCTGTTGCGCAAGTGATTCTTTTGTCATATACTCGGAAAATTCAAGGCCCTTTGCCTCCATACCAATATCCTGCATCACCTTGGGATCAGCGCCATAGTCTCTGGCAAATATTGCTTTCATTTTGCGAATGCCCTGACCCACAATCGTGCCAAAGCCCTCCCCTTTCGCCATTTGGTGTACAAGTTCCAATGCACTCACCTTGTTGCCAAAAGAAAAGTCCATACCGCCAGTATGGGTCTCGTTAATCAAACCCATCTCAAAGCATTCCATAACAAAGGCAATGCCTGTGCCCACTGAGATTGTATCCAGGCCATAGGTGTCACAGTAGAAATTCATCTCAGTTACTGTAAATGGATCAAATATACCCAGGTTTGATCCGCATCCGGCAATTGTTTCATACTCCGGGCCGTCAACAAAGACCTTCTTTCCCTTGTAAGGGCCTGTCATCGGCACAAAGTCCTTGACGCCATGGGCGCAGGCCACAGTGCATCCCATCCAGCACCCGTCAAAGCCCGGGTCAAACATGCGCCGGTAGACCTCCTGGCCCATATTTGGAGCTTCCTTGTGTTGGCCGTAACGGAAATTGTGTGTGGGAAGCAGGTCATAGTCATTCATAATAGTGACAAGGTGTGTGGTTCCCACCCGCGACATTTCATTCTGCTTCGGATCCAGTTCAACAATCTCGTGAGAGTAGTTTTTTGCAACCTCTTTTAGTGCAACTTTATCTGCCGGGTCGTTTGTGTTCACAGTAACCGAGTCCCACCGTACCACAATTGCCTTTATTCCTTTATCTGCAAACACACTGCCTATACCGCCACGTCCTGCCTGTTTATATCTGACTCTTTTACGTTTCAAATCATACCAGGAAAAATTCAGACATCCAATTAATGTGTGCTTTGCCCCAGGTCCGGCAGTGATCACAGATATGTTGCGCGGTTTACCTTTTCCAAAATACTCTGTTAAAATAGCTGAAACCTCATGTGCCTCATCTGGTAATCCAGACGTCTCCATAATCCGGATCTTTTGATCGATCCCATCAATAAAAATTACCACGTCTCCCGATGCCTTTCCCTGTACCTCCAGAGCATCAAACCCGGAGAATTTGAGGAAAGGACCAAAGTGTCCACCCACATTTGAGTCTATCACAGAGCCGGTAGTTGGAGAAATAGAGGCCACAATGCTTTTCCCTGAGCCAGGGTATATGGGTGTCCCACAAAGTGGACCACCTGCAACACATATCTCGTTTTCAGGATCATTCCACTTTGTCTTACCCCTGACAGCATTCCAGAGCAACCATAGATCAAAGCCCTTGCCGCCAATAAAGACCTCTTTCATTTTCTCTGTAACCGGCTTAATTGAAATATCTGAATCGGAAATGTTCACATGCAGTGTCTGATTTGCATATCCTTTCTCTATCGAAGGTCTTTCATAATCAAAGGTCTTAATTTCCTTTGTTTCAAAATCGGCCATTGTGTTACTCCTTTATTTATTATTTAAACATCTCTCGGCCTTTGAAATCACGATAAGGATCGAAGCTTTTTGAGACTTCAAGATCGTATGGAGTATAGCTTTCCGTGATCATCCTGTAAAGTATTTCTGCTAAACCAGGCCCAAGCATAAAGCCCTGACCGCACATGCCGACAGCCTGATAGAAGTTATCCAATTCATTCATCTTACCTGCGATGGGAAATCCATCGGGCGTGTTTGGATATTGCCCGCGCCAGGTGCGTCGAACCTTTAGATTTGCCAGCATGGGCATGATCTTAATCATTCTCCTGGCAATCATTGGCAAAAAATCAGATGTAGCGCGATTGTCTATTCCCCATATTGGTGGGTCAGGGGTCAGGCAGAAGACCACATGGCCTATGCTGTTTTGGTAAAAGTAGAAATTTTTCGACCCGGGCTCCTTGCGTATATCAACAACCATCGGCCCCATAAACGGTCCTACAGGTTCAGAAATTCCTGCCTCGTGAGAATCCGAATCTACAGGGATATCAATCCCGGCCATTAGAGAAACCTCTTTTGCATATACTCCGGCAGCATTTAAGACACTGGCCGAGTGATATGTGCCCTTGTTTGTTTTTACTGAGGTAATTTTATTATTCTCTATTTGAAACCCGATAACTTTTTCATTGAATTTAAATTCCGCCCCATAATCCACTGCCTTAAAATGACAGGAGTTAATGAATAACAAAGGAGATGCAGAGCCGTCTTCAGGGGAATATGTGCTGCCCCGCAATCCTTTCACATTGATCCCAGGATTTAGTTCCCTGTATTCCTCCGGTAACAGCCAGTGGATATTCAGGCCATAATCCTGTTGGCTTTTCATTAAGTCTTTTAAGAGTGTTTCATCCTCTTCTGTATAGGCAGGGAACGAATAGCCATTACTTTTCCAATGAATATCATCTCCATACATTTCTTTCCAATGGGAAAAGATATCTATGCTTCTCTGGCAGACCGCTATTTTCCCCTTATCAGAGTGTGTTGCCCGGATACCGCCAATGGCCTTTTTGTCTTGTCCCTGCCCGGGAGACGGCAGGGAATCAATAACCAATACGGATTGCCCCCTCTTTGCAAACTCCAGGGCCACGGGCACACCAATGGACCCACTTCCAATGACAATTAGATCATAATTTTTTTTCATTTCTTTTTTAGTATGACCCTAATCGAGCGAGAAAACCTGCATATTTTCAAACAAAATCCCCCTCGATCCCCCTTTATTAAAGGGGGAAGTGTAAGTCCTCCCCTTTTGTAAAGGGGAGATAGAGGGGATTTTTAGCACCTTTTGGCTTACTTAGGGTATGTGATATTGGAAAAAACCCCAAGTGGAGCCTCAACAAAAACAGGTCTCATTGTGTTTAAAGTTACCTCTTCCAAAGGCGCCCCCTCTTCTTTAAACATCAGCAGGATCAAGTTTTCACAGGTTTTGGATCCACATGCCCCCATCCCTGCTCTGGTTATTGCCTTCATTTGATTCAAATCTCTTACGCCTAACCCAATCAACTTGCGGATTTCTCCGGCAGTTACTCTTTCGCAAAAACACACAATAGCATCATCCGGCACTCTATCTACCAAGACTTTATGCGTAGGAATAACATCTTCTTCTTTTTGAATCCTAAACCCTGCCACCCGTTTGGCAATATCATTCGGAACCCGTACCTTTATGATCTGGGTTTTTCTCGACTTTTTACTTATAACCGCATCAATGACAATCGCCTCCCCAAGCAAATTACCCTCATAGTCAGCCAAAATGACCGAGTCACCCTCTTTGTATTCATAGTTATAAACTTCATAGGCCAAAGAAACCACGGGGTTGTCTGGATCTTCCCGGTAATCTATAAGTGAGATTGCCAGGCCCGGACAAACGAATAGGCATTTGTTGCAACCAATACATTCATTATTAGCAATCTCTGGTTTTTCCAACAGCGAGTCGCCGGGAATATGAATGACCTGTTGCTTGCACACCGAAACACAAGGATTACAGGGAATTTGCTGGTGACAGTGGATGACCGGCGTGATACCTGTTTCAGGGGAAGAATCATCAGGGGGTGTCGTAATGGGCCCGGGAGGACTTTTGAGCAGGTCTGCCTTTTCATACCACTCTTTTGGGACAGGCTTATCTTCTTTGCCAAGGACCCTGGCAATTTCCAAACCGGCTATCTTGCCATTAAACATGGCGGAAGACGCCTCGGCAATTTCCTTTGCATCCCCGGCCGCGAAAACCTTTATCCCTGCCTGCTCTGCTTGTTTGAAAAATTCATTTACCGGACTAAGCCCTACTGCAATCAAAACCGTGTCACATTCATACGCCTTCTCTGTCCCGGCAATTGGCCTAAAACTATCATCTATTTTGCCCACTGTTACTGATTCTACATGTTCATTTCCATTGGCAGACAGAATTGTATGCCTTGTGTATACCGGAACCCCTAACCTTTTGATCTTATTCGCATGCACCTGGTAACCACCTACCTGGTCTAAAGCCTCCACTAATCCAACTACACTAATTCCCGCCTGTAAGGCATGATAGGCAGCTATCAATCCTACATTCCCGCCTCCCACCACAAACAACCTTTTTGCAGGCTTAATAAGATCCCTGTTAGCCAGGGTTTGAAAGGCTCCGGCCCCATAGACACCCGGGAGAGTATTTCCAGGGAATACCAGGGACCTCTCCCTTGCACCTGCGGCATTGAGCACAACCTTAGGTTTCACAATCACGTAATTCTTTCCATTAGTTACTATTCCCACTTTTTTATCGCTAAAAACATATAACACAATGCTGTTGAGCCACACCTTCACAGACGCCTGCTTTTGCAGTTCGTCCTCAAGAATTGTAGCAATGTCTATACCTCTGGTTCCGGCATAACAGTCGTCAATAGAGCCAAAAAACTTGTGTGTCTGAAGGACTAACTTCCCCCCTAACCGATCTTTATCATCAACAATGAGGGTTTTTACCCCTCTTTCACCTAATTGCAGTGCAGCCGAAAGACCGGCAGGACCGCCGCCCACTATTAACACATCTGTCTCAATTTCTTTGATATCAGAGAATCGAAGATTATCGATAGCTTTCGGAAGCTCCGGAATTCCTTCAACACTTTCCACAATCATATTTTCTTCTATTTTGGTCATACAGGATTTTACCGGAATCCCATTGGCGATAACTGCACACTGGGCACACTGCCCATTGGCACAGAATATGCCCTGGGGAGAACCATCCTTCACATGATGACCAAAAACATGAATTCCATTTGCAAACAGGGCTGATGAAATAACTTCACCCTCATTGGCTTCAAGTTTCTGGCTATTCCAGTAAAAAGGAATTTTTCTTGTCTCAGGAATACTGAGAATAGGATGTTTTTCAATACGCCA
>JBDRPB010000222.1:0-10696 GCA_043809485.1 Pseudomonadota bacterium
GAAAAGCCGGCACCACCCCTTCCCCGCAGTTTGGCCGTGGTTACCTTATCGATCACATCCTCCGGAGTCATCCTGGAGAGGGCCCTGACAATGCCCTGATATCCTCCGGCAGCGATATAATGCTCTATTCTTGTTGGATCGATTGTCCCGCAGTTTGCCAAAACCCTTCTCACCTGTTTCTTGTAGAAGGGAATCTGACTGCGGTGAAAGATGGGCTTGCCTGTCTGGGGGTCGGCATAAGCCAGGTGATCTATCAACCGATTTTGTTTAAGGGTAAGGGCCACGATCTCTGGCGCATCATCAGGGCTTACCTCCTGATATTGAACCCCCTGAGGGCCAATGGCTATCACCGGTGCCTTGGCACAAAGCCCGTGACATCCGGTGGCGCGCACTTCCACCTGACCGGACATGCCCTGTTTTTTGACTTCTTCATCAAGGGCAGACTTCACCTCTGCAGCACCATAAGCTCGGCAGCCTGTCATGCATACGTACACACGTGTTTTGCCCTCATCCTCTCGAGCAACAACCTTATTGCGATACCACTCTAATTCCCCAATGGATAAGAGCTTCTCCATACTATTCGTCTTCTCCTTTATCCTTGCCATACTGATTCAGTACAGAGGATATCTTTGGCGGAGAAAGTTTGCCGAAATAGGTCCTGTTCACCATCATGGTGGGGGCAAGAAAACAGGCCCCGAGACAGGCCACTGTCTCAAGGGTGAATTGATAATCGGGGGAGGTCTCATCTTCATCAAGCCCCAGCTCTTTCTTCATCACCCTCAGGATGCTTCGACCCCCTTTGACATGGCAGGCCGTGCCGCGACACACCCTGATAACATACTTGCCTTTTGGCTTCAGGGATAACCCGGCATAAAAGGAGATGACTCCCTGGACCTGGCTCGGAAAGAGATCCAGGGCCTCGGCAATGGGCTCAATGGAATCCGGGGGGATATAACCAAATACTTCCTGGATTTCCTGCAACAATGGGATCAATGCCCAGGTTTCGCCGCGATGTTTATTGATAGTGGCCTCCATCAATCCCCAGTCTATCTCTTTTGGTTGCATTATTTGGTATCCTCTATTCTCTCAATCTTCACATGACACCCATTCCACCCTGGCGAATCGGCTTCGCCCAACCGGGTCAATCCCATCAATTGCCTGGCATCATTATTATGAAAGGCCATGGGAATAAAAATGAGTCCTGGTCTCACATCTTTTTTCAGGGTTATGTCTCTTTCTATGGATCCGTCCGGTGAAGATATCCTGACCTTATCTCCCCTCTTCAGATTGAGCCGCGTGCCATCCTCTGAAGATATCTCGACCTCTCCCTTCAAGCCAAAATCTTTGATTCGGTCTGAAAGGCAAGTTCTGGTGCCGCTTCCCAGATGGTATCGCAGTGACCCAAGAATAGCCGTAAATGGATATGCTTTATCAAATACCTCATTATCTACAGAGATTACGGGAGAAAAAGAGATCGATTCCCCCTCCTCATCGGGGTGGAAAAGCCTCAGATTGCTCGTCTCCCTGATCCAGGACTCGTCCCCCAACTTTCCAAGCTCCGAGTACATGGGAATCCTGCGACTGATTTCCACCCTTATCTTCTGTAGTGAAGAATACTCATCAGCATGGGACATCCTCCTGGACAGTAGATCAAGGATCTCCCAATCCGGTCTTGCATCCCCGGGCGGAGAAACCACAGGTTCAAATGACTGGACTCTCCCCTCCATATTTGTGAAGGTCCCTGCCTTTTCACTGAAGGCGGCCCCTGCCAGGACCACATGTGCCGTATTGGTGGTTTCGGTGGTAAGGATGTCCTGAACCACTAATAGCTCCAGGCTATTCAAGGCATTCCGGATACGTTCGGGTTGCGGTAGACTTAGAAGCGGGTTTTCGCCCATAATATAAAGGGCCTTGAGGTTCCCCTTTTCTGCTTCCTCAATCATACGAATCAGATTGAGCCCCGGATCTGGTGACAGTTTTACGTCCCAGAGCTTCTCCCAGTACTTACGGTCCTTATGGTTGTAAAAAGGCCGTCGGCCGGGAAGAAAATCAGGCGCAGTGCCCATATCCAATGCCCCTGCCTCGTTGTTCTCTCTTGCAATGAAATAGAAGCCTGTATTATCACCACCCAGACTTCCGGTCATAAGTGCGAGATTGATCAGGGCATCCATAGCTGATGTTCCATATTTCTGCTGTAAAATGCCGTGCCCTATCACAAAGGCAATCTTTTTACCTTTCAGTAGATCAGCGGTCTCTTCCATGACCGCCATTTCTACACCTGTCACCCGGCACACCTTTTCAAGATCAAGGCCAAAAAGGCTATCGCGGTAAGGGTCAAAGTCCTGTGTAAACCGATCTATGAAAGAAGAATCATCAGCTTTTTCCTTCAATAGCAGGGCGGCAAGGCCATTGATCAATGCAACGTCGCTGTTTGGTGAAAGAGCTAACCAGAGGGAGGAGAAAGGGACCAGGCCTGTTTTTCTTGGATCCGCAACAATCAACGGGACTCTTTTTATCCGTGAAGCCCGTTTAAGGTAATATCCGACAACAGGTGCCGTTTCAGTGGGATCGGCGCCTAACACAAAAATCACCTCAGCCTCTTCAAGACCGGTCAAGGGCGTAATGCGGCCCCCACCATCCAGCCTCTCACTGATCAGGTTTATTACCGCCCTCCCTGACCCGTAACTGCCGTTATCCACATTATTGGTTCCCAGAATAACGCGGGCAATTTTCTGAAAAAGGTAGTTTTCCTCGATCGTACATTTGGATGAACCTAAAAACGCCACACTTTGAGGTCCATATTTCTCCTTAATGGACATAAGTCCTTGAGCAACAACCTCCAGCGCCTCATCCCAGGTAGCTGGTGACAGTTCTCCATCTTTGCGAATAAATGGCGTGCTCAATCTTTTAGAGGCGTTTAGGTAATCATGGGCAAAATGGCCTCTGACACACAGGGTGGATAGATTAACCGCTTTTTCCCTGTGTGACGGATTTACATCTACGATTTGACCATCAACCGACCCCATCACAAGGGAGCATCCCACACCGCAGAACCCACAGATAGTCGATGATTCTTTCTGGGGAGAACCCACATATCGGGTATTTTTAACAGACAGGGCTCCCGTAGGACACATGGAGACGCATGTGCCGCAGAATGTGCAACTGGATTTCTCCAAAGGCACCTCATGCACTGTTGCCGGACGGGATTTAAACCCCCTGAGATTGTAATCAATGGCGCCAACCACGACCAGTTCATGGTCGGCGCGAATACACTTGCCGCAGAGGATACATTTACTCAGATCCCTGATGATGAATGGATTTGCCTCCTCCAGACCGGTATAATGGGGCATGGGATAAAGGTCTGTTTGGCCGACTCCCAGTTCAGCAGCAATCTGCCTCAACTCGCATCTGTTTCCCTGGCTGCATACGATACAGGACTCAGGATGATTGGCCATCATCAGGCGGATAATATTTGTTCGGTGGGTTTTTATTGTGGGAGAATCTGTCTGGATGGTCATATTCGGGGCAACGGGTGTAACACATGAGGCCATGATGCGTCCGGTTTTTTTATCTTCTACCAGGCATAAACGGCAGGCACCAACCGGTTCCAGGTGGGGATGATAGCACAGGGTAGGAACCTTAATGCCATTTTCCAGGGCCGCATTTAAAACACTGGTTCCGGGAGGGCAACTGATATTTTTTCCGTTAATGGTCAGGGTAACGTCTTCCAAAAGGCCGGCTCCTTTTTATCTCAGTTTAGCAGCATCAAGGTATAGTCTCAGCTTTTCTTCTCCTCCAATAGTGATAATGTGAATCCCCTGGCAGAGGTCTTTTAAACCCTTTATGGTGTCGGCGAAAAGCTCGATGCTGGCCTTTTGCTTGTCAGGGGCACTTGCCAGTTTCTTGATCATCCAGTCCGGCACCAACCCCGATTTGAAATGGCGGTTGAGGAATTGTGCCATACCCGCTGTCCTGATAATCATTACCTCCGCAATGATCGGGACACCAAATGTATTGACTTGTTTCATGAATTTCTCAAAATGGGCCACATCAAACACCGGTGTGGTCAAAAAATAGCCGGTACCTATCCTTGTCATCTCCTCCATTTCTTTCATTTCCAATTCCGGCACGTTTTTTCCCCATCCTGATTCAACGCCGGAACCCAATGTGAAATCGGCCCTGGAAGGAAGCTCTTTGCCTTCAATTGTTTGCCCTTCCCGCATATGCTCCAGGACCGAGGCCAGTTTCCCTGAATCTACATGGAAAAACATCATTTCCTGGAGACTGTCCCCAGTGATACGGTAATCCTCAGTAAACACGAGAAGGTTCTCAACACCAGTATCATGGGCCAGCAAGAGATCCTTTTGCAACTGTGGCCGGCTTTTGTCCCGTGTTGTGGTTTGATATATGGACTGGAACCGGTTTTTTTTGAGGAGATCACACATCTTGATGCTGTCCCCTACTATCCCCTCAATTTCCAGTTCGGGTACAGTAACGCCATCCACACGGCCCCGCACCAGTTCCAAACGCTTGATCAGTGCCTGTGGATCCTCATCAATTGGCGTCTGGACTTCAGAGGTAACAACAAATCTCCCTTTTTTCAGGGCTTCTTTTAGTTTCATCAATAACTCCCTTGTTGATTGACGAGCAATAGAAATATAGTCCCGCCAGACAAACGGCGGGCAAGCAATCGTCAATTCAATCCAAGCAGCCGGGCAACTTCCTCCTTCAGTTGAGGCAGCGGCAGCGGCTTTGAAAAACAAATATCCGCACCATATTCCTTCATCTTCGTAAATTTTTCTTCATCAAGGTATGCTGACAGTACGATTATTTTTGTATCTTTGGTGTCCTCCCTGCTCTTGATCTTCTTACAGACCTCATAGCCTTTTATATCCGGCATCATGATATCCAGTATTAGGAGATGAGGCTTGAAGTGATTGACTTGTATCCCGGCCTCAAAGCCGTCCGAGGCTGAAATCACCTCGTAGTCATATTCATCCTCTTCCAGAGCCTGGACAATTGTTTCAACGATGATGGCATCATCGTCCACCACAAGAATCCTTATGCGCTCTTCGGCCATTTCGTCCTTTGGAATCGGTATTCCCTGTTTTTTCATGAAGTTTTCAAGGTCTGACATTTTTATGCGGCGATGCCCTCCCACCGTCTTATAGGCTTTAATATGCCCGGATTCGATCCAGTTAATTATGGTTTTCGGCGAAACATTACAGTATTTGCTTGCCTTAAATACAGTCAGTATATCATCCATCAGACATGCCCCTCCATGTTATTGGCTTGTGAGATTTATAATTATTATAGTTTTTATAGTTTGTCAAGAAATAAATCGCATTTTTCAATATTATTTTAACTATAAAAATTTAAATAACTATAAAACCGAAACGATTTCAACTGTAGTGCGATCCAAGAAAGAGAAAATGTGTCCCTCAGTAGGCCTCTTAACTTCGGTAAACCTTGGTGATGAATCGTGCTTAAGCGCACGCCAGGCCTCTCAAATTAGCCAACAGCGCTTTGGATTTTATCGTGATTTCACTATCCTGACGGAATCATCGGGCAGGAAAAAATATAATAGAAATGCGGAATGATTTTATTTGTGTTTTTTCAGACTATCGGTTTCAACTTAATTGGAGGTTTTTTCCTCAGCACCTTCTTTGAGCATGGGTAAAATGATTGTAAAGGTTGCTCCGGAACCCCATTCGCTTTTTACTGATATATCCCCTCCATGATCTTTTATGAATCCATAGCAGACAGATAAACCCAGGCCGATGTCTTTCATATTGTCCTTTGTAGTAAAAAATGAATCAAAAATCTTATTGAGGTTTTCTTTTCTGATACCCGTACCGGTATCTGATATATCAATGTGTACATTATCTCCTTCAGCCCTTGTCGTCACACTCAATGTACCCCCTTCCGGCATGGCATCTCTGGCATTGGAGATAATATTAAGAAAGACCTGGCGGAGCTGGTTCTTTGACGCCTTAACCATGTCCAGGTCCTCTGCCAAAGACGAGAAAATCCGGATGCTGTACTCGCGCAACTGCTTCTCATGCAGAAGCAGGATCTCGTCCAGGATGGTATTGATATTGGTCGGTTGCTTTTCTTCCTCGTCAGGTTTTGAGAAGGAAAGCATCTTGCGCAGCATTTCGGTGAGCCTCACCGTTTCAGAAAGCGCCATCTCCAGGATCTTTCTTCTCTTGCTCTCCGGAGGAATCTCGGTTTTCATCAATTCTAATGTATTCATAATCCCATAAAGCGGATTATTTAGTTCATGGGCAATTTGCGAGGTCAAACGCCCCATGGCTGCCAGCTTTTCAGACTGTAGCAACTGTTCTTGTGTCTGCCTGAGTTTTCGTTCCATTTCTAACCTCTCCTCGAGATCTACGAATATTCCCACTGAGGCAACTGCTTTTCCCCTGGCATCGTAAATTATGGCTGCCGAGAGGTTCCCATCAATAATGACGCCATCCCGTCTCACATAGACCATGGGGTAAGATCTTAACTTGCCAACACCCCCATATTCAGGGCTCCGTATCATTTTCATGATCTCTTTGGCCACCCCTTCCGGATAGACACTTGTGATATGCATCCGACCAATAGTATCCTCAGACTTATAACCCAGCGTCTCTTCCGCGGCCCTGTTCCAGAGTAGAATATTTCCCTTCGTGTCCGCTGCCATAATGGGATTCGGCGAACTTTGAATAATATTGTTCATAAAATCATGCGCTTCTTTAAGCTCTCTCTCCATCTGTTTTCGTTGTGTTTGATCAACATTGAGACCTTCATACCCCACGACCTTCCCATGCTGATCATAACGTGCGTGACTTGTGTGCAAGACTGAGATACGGGTGCCGTCCTTACGTTTAAAATCTACCTCCAGGTCAATTACCTGACCATCCTTCTCAATCGTTTCCTGGAACTTTCGACGATCCTCAGACCTCAAATACAGATCTTTCGCTATGTCAATCTTAAGAAATTCCTCTTTGCTTTTGTAACCCAACATATGCAGAAGTGCCTGATTGGCGTTCAGGAACTTCCCCTCTTTGCTGCTGATATAGACCCCGCAACCCACATGTTCAAACAATCTCCTATAGTCTTCTTCAGAAACCTTGATCTTTTCTTCACGCCTTTTTCTCTGGGTGATATCTCGACATATGCTCAGTTTCGATACAGTCCCATCCGCATTTTTCAAGGGCTGTTCAAGAAGATCATAGATCTTATCAATAGCCGGAACGTGGTGCTCCCAGTGAAGTGTCTCACCATCAAACACCTCTTTTGCCCTGCACCAGGGACATATCTCATCACAATTGTTTATCGTCTGATAACATTTTTTTCCTACACCCGCTCCAAAGTCTCTAACCATTGTTTTGTTCATGAACTCCAAAGTGTAATCAGCATCAATAATATAGATGCCGTCCTCTATGGCATCAAGAATGGAAATCAGCCTCTGGCTCTCTTTATTTGTCATAACATACCTCACTCTGTGGTAATATCACGTAGGTTATATGTATAAAATACCCTGTTAATTTAAAAACATAACTATATTCATAAAAGATATAGTTTAACTACAATCACTGATCTAACAACGCGATAATACGACAAACAATGTTTTACTTCAAGGTTGAAATGACCAGGATTTCCAGGCCCTCGCTGGACTTGTTCAACTCTATTTTTTGTAATATCTCAATTAGCCTGGGGATTCCGACTTCTTCCCCCTTTTGTAAAGGGGGATTGAGGGGGATTTCCCTAATACAGTCCTGACTTATTGAGTACTTACTATTTTTTGTGCTAAACATTTGACAAAAGAAAGCCGATATGTCATGTCCCTTCGTGGCGGAATGAGCGAAACCCACTAACTTGAGGATAACGGTTAGATGTGTATGGTTTTTTAAGGTAGAGGAGTTATTAGGTGGCCAAATCTTTAGGGATTTTTGTAAGCTCTGATCAGCATCTTGATAAAATCATTAAGCTGTGTAAGGCAGCTAAGAAAAAGGATGTTGATGTAACCATTTTTTTTTCACACCTTGGAACGCTCTTGACCAAGGAAAAAAGGTTCGATGAACTTAAAGGCCTGGCCAGGATGACCCTGTGCAAAGTGGCCTTTGAAAGACAGGGGCTCCATCCGCCTGTCCCCGGCATCGGCGAGAAAGATTTTGCCACCCAGGTCAGACATGCCGAGGTGATCGAGGGGTGCGACCGTTATGTGGTGTTTTGAAAAGGACAAGTCAGTATGGAAAATATCAGGCATGTAGCCTTTTTGATCAGGAGAAAAGAAGATCTGTGGGAAGGCTCACGCTCCGCCTTGGGCCTGGCCGTTGAAAACTTCTATGTCCATATGTTCGTGCTGGACGTTGAGGTGGAAATGACTGACGAGTACAAAGAAAACCTCGCATGGCTGGAAGATATGGAAGCTGAGTACTACTCGAATAAAAAGACAAACGTGGAAAAACACGGCTTTAAATATATGGCAATTGATGACATTAGTGAAAAACTAAGAGAAATGGATCTCGTGATACCGTTTTAGGGGTGGCGCATGAAGATTATGCACATTTTGAAAACAGAACCGGATAACAACACAAAAACTCTTATGTCCGCCTTCAATAAATCAGAAGGAGGGGAAGCCATGGAATTTAAGCTATATGATGAACAGGCAGACTATGAAGAACTGATCGATCTTATCTTTGAACACGACAAAATCATCTCATGGTGGTAGAAAATAGCCTTTAAATCATCCTCATATGTCATTTTGGATCTGATGGAAAAGTCTTTGCGTGACCTCGGATATTATTGACCAATCGCCCTCAGGCACTTGTTGTATAAGTTCCTCAATGTCCTGTTCATTCATTTTTGTGCCCTTTTCAATAAGAAAGGCTTCAAGTTCTTCGCCAGCAATAGAAACCCCACAGCCGGTAAGAGTTCCTACAAAATCACTTTGATAAAAAACTGGGATTACAAATTTTGACATGCCTGCATCACAGATATCAATTATTGGCCTCTTCTTTTTTTTGGTCTCTTTGGCCATAAATTGCTGTGCCTGACTGCATATAAACGCGGATGCTCCTTTGATGGAACGGATTTTTGAGCACAGTGGATTTCGCTGCCCACTGACCTGCAGGACTGCATTTTCTTTGTCTGTAATAGCTGATGGCATCCCGAGCTCCCGGTAGACAGTATCCAATACCCGCTGCCATTCTTCCTTAGGTTTGATATCATACATCTCCATTAATTATCTCCCATTCCATTTTCTTTCCTTCCGCTTCAGCCTCTGAGAAACAAAAATCCCGCCAAATACAGGGCGGGATTTTTGTTTCTTACAAGGCACCTGATTTATTCAACAAATCACAATCCAACCTCTGCCAGATCAGGTCCCAGATATTCCCGTTCGTTTTCTCCAAGAACTCCCAGTGAAAGGCAGATCAGGGTCCACAAATGAACCACATGGTAGCCCCCCTCATAGTGCTCGGAAAGATCATGGATCTGGGCATGGCAATTGTGGCAGGGAGTAATACAGTAGGTAGCCCCAGTAGCCATGACCTGGTCAAATTTCACCTTCCCGTAATGATGTCGGGACTCAGTGTAACCGGATTGTAAATAACCCCCTCCACCGCCGCAACAAAAATTGTTGGACCTGTTGGGGCTCATATCAATAAAGTTTTCTTCCCCCACAACTGACTTTACCACAAAACGTAGGTCCTCAGCCACGGGATCGCCAAAGGTTTTCCTGACAAGCTGGCAGGGGTCCTGAACCGTAAACTTGACCTTGAGATCCTTATTCCATTCAGAATTTACCTTGAGCTTTCCTTCCCTTATCCACTGGGCGTAAAGCTGAATGATGCTCTGAATTTCAAAGTTATGAGAGATGTTGAATTTTTTGAGTCCAGCCCGGACTGCAAAAAGCTCGTGGCCTCATTCCGTGTTAAGCCAGACTTTACAACCGAGATCATCCACGGCCTGTGCCTTGACCCTGACGATATGTTCCCAGGCCTCCCAGTCCTGGGCGAACATGCAGTAGTTTTCTGCGGCCCATCCCTTTGTGCCATACGTCCAGTCCGCCCCTGTCAGGTGCAGAATTTTCCAGAGCGGGACCATTTCATCCGGCTCGGTGACCGGTTCCCTTGAATTCTGGTTGAGAAAATAGTATGCCCCTTTTTTGTTTATGGGGGCCTGGAGATCCTCCCAGCCAGGCTGAGTCTCTCTCACTTCTTCCAGCACATCCTCTACAACGAACTGAAAATCCTCGGGTGATGCTCCCATGGCGCTGCATGAGTCATTTCTCAATGCCATATCACATGAACCAATAATTCCTTTAGGTCGCTTTTCACGGGGCCAGGTCTGACGCGCCAAACCGACCATTTGTGGGATATCCACCTTCATGGGGCAGGCATGTACACATCGCTGGCACATGGTACACATCCATACCCATGGTGTGCTCGTTACTTCATCGTCGAGGCCCAGAGCCACCATCCTAACAAACTTTCTGGGGTCCATATTTTCAAGACCGGTGGCCGGGCAGCCACTCGCGCAGGTTCCACAAGTAAGGCAGAGGTTTAGATTGCCTTCAGGCAATAATTTATTAACCTTCTCCCTGAATTCGCCTTTCAGCTCACTTACGTTTATCGCTTCATTTGCCATTCACAGCTCCTCCATCATTTTTTTCTTCAACACAAAAGTATTGGTCAAAAAA
>JBDRPB010000223.1:0-4103 GCA_043809485.1 Pseudomonadota bacterium
GTTGGATGAGGGGGCAGAAGGAGCTTTGATGTCAGGAAGCGGACCCAGCGTCTTCGGCATTTTTAAATCCAAAGATAAGGCCCTAATAACAAAAAAAAACCTGCTTTCTAAAGATCTGGGGGAAATCTTTGTTGTGGAGGGACTGACTTAAAGATGTTATTCAAATAGTCAATCGTCAAGCGAAAATAGTCAATCAATACTGGGGTGTCGTCAAGCGGTAAGACACGGGTTTTTGGAGCCCGCATTCGGAGGTTCGAATCCTCCCACCCCAGCCATTTTTTTTGAGCGAATTATGCCACTTGAACCTGAAATGAAACTATTTGGCGGAACGTCCAACCCAACCCTGACGGGAGAAGTATGTGATTACCTTGGTGTAGCCCCGGGTAAGATGAGTAATAAGACCTTCAGTGACGGGGAAACCTCTATTGAAATCGGAGAAAATGTCAGGGGGCGAGATGTATTTGTCCTTCAATCTACGTGCACGCCGGTCAATGACAACCTTATGCAACTTTTGATCATCATGGACGCCCTTAAGAGGGCGTCTGCCAAACGGATTACAGCGGTGATTCCTTACTATGGCTATGGCCGGCAAGATCGTAAGGTTAAACCAAGGGTTCCGATCAGCGCCAAGCTCGTCGCTGACCTGATTACCGTTGCAGGAGCAAACAGGGTTGTATCCATAGACCTGCATGCGGGACAGATCCAGGGTTATTTCAATATCCCGGTGGACAATATTTTTGCTGCGCCCATCCTATTGAATCACATTAGGGCCTATATTCAAAACGACCTGGTCGTCGTCTCGCCTGATGCTGGTGGCGTTGAAAGGGCCCGGGCCTTTGCCAAGCGCCTTAACGCGTCCCTTGCTATCATAGACAAAAGACGCGAAGCCCCCAACGTTGCGGAGGCAATGAACATAATTGGTGAAGTGCAGGGAAAGACCGCCATTATCCTCGACGATATGGTGGATACGGCAGGCACCCTGACCCAGGCCGCGGAGGCGCTCAAAAGGAGAGGAGCATCCGGTATCGACGCATGCTGCACCCATCCTGTCCTATCCGGCCCTGCTATCGAAAGAATTGAGGCCTCGGCCATTGACAGCCTGGTCGTGGCCAATACTATCCCCCTTAATGGCAAGGCAAAAAAGTGTGATAAAATTACCGTATTATCAGTGGCTGAGCTTGTGGGGGAAACCATTAAAAGAATCTATAACTCTAATTCAGTAAGCACGTTGTTCGTTTAGAGAAGTAAATGCCATAACCCGGATAAACCGGAAAAATGCCTAAAGTGAACTAAAGTTTGAAGTGAACTAAAGTTAATGAGTCGCTTCGCTCCATCTGTTTTTATAAAAAATAGAATTCCACAACTTTAGGCACTTTAGTCCCGCCGAGGCGGGATTAGACACTTCACCCTTTTTCAATTTCCTGCACGTTTTGAGCAGAATTTTATCGCTAAGGTACTAAATACCTTAATTCCTCAATCTGTCACTAATCAGACTCAAGTTTTTCCACTCTACATTCTAGCCCGCCCTTTGCAAGCAGCACTTGAACCTGTTCCCCTCTTTTTACATCCGCAGCATCTCTCAAGACTATTTTCTCTGGCAATCTTCGGGTAATACTGTACCCTCGCTTAAGGATTGAAAGGGGGCTCAGGTCCTTTATCCTTTTTTCCAAAAGAGAAAATGACATCTTCTTTTCTCCGAGACAACTGTTCATGGCATAGCCGAGGGAGTTTCTCTGGAAATCCAGCCGCTGCTTTATGGATACCATCACATTTAAGGGAGAATGAAGAAGCAGTGAACGCTTTTCCATGCTCAATCTGATTCGTCTGTCGCGGACAATCAGATCCATCACCCGGGCGAGTCTGGTATGAATTTCATCAAGGCGCATCCAGGTATCAGCAAGGCGTTTTCGCGGGTCCTGGACCCTTTTTGCCAAGCGATCCAAATCCTGATTCAGTCTTTTCAGGTTCCGCCCAGTTCCCGAGACCAACCGGTTTTGCATGTCATTCAAACGATTCAACAGGGTTTCCTTTTCAACCACCAGGAGTTCAGCGGCTGCGGAAGGCGTTGGGGCCCTGAAATCGGCAGCAAGATCAGCGATTGTGAAATCTATTTCGTGACCCACCGCAGAAACGACCGGAATATGGGATTTTCTAATGGCCAGGGCCAGCTCCTCCCGGTTAAAGGCCCACAGGTCTTCAAGGGAACCACCTCCACGTGTTAGGATAATAACGTCGACGTTGAGCTCACGGTTGACCAAATCCAGGGCTTCGACCATATCTGCAGTGGATTCCTCCCCCTGGACCCTGACCGGTACAATAATTATCTCGATATTGGCAAATCGTCGGTGGATGATTTTTAGAAAGTCACGAATTGCTGCTCCGGTGGGCGATGTTATGACAGCCACTCGTTGGGGAAGAAAAGGAAGGGGCTTTTTGATCTCTTTATCAAAAATCCCCTGGCTGGCAAGCTTTTTTTTGAGCTGTTCAAACGCCAGGGCCAGAGCGCCTACACCCATTGGCTCCAGGTAATCGAGGATGATTTGATATTCTCCCCGTGGCGCATATAAAGTGAGCCTTCCCTGTGAAATTACTTTCATGCCGTTTTCAGGAAGAAACTTGAGATAACGGGCCTGAAGGCGGAACATGACAGCGCGGATCTGGGCCTTTTCGTCTTTGAGCACCATGTAATAGTGTCCTGAAGCAGGCTTGCTGAAATTGGATATTTCGCCTTCCACCCAAACAAAGTCAAAGTGATCTTCAAGAAGTGCCTGGATCTTTTCGGTGAGTTCGCTTACAGAGTAGACTTGAGGGGTTTTGTTTTCCGACGGCAAAAGGATACGTTTTTCCTTCCATATCTGTTGATCTATTTCTTTGCAAGTATTGTCTTCACGCTATTATAGCAATCCAAATTTGATTTTTCCAGGCATATTTTTTCTGCTCTTCATTAGTGCAGGGCATTATTGCCTTTTCTTTCGAGCATATAAAATACTACAAAATAAATCCTAAAGCGAACGAATTCTGTGCATTGGTTTTCCTTTGTCAATCGAGGCTAATGTGATTTGTTCGTTTTTGTTTCTTGATCTGCCATCTCTTTTTATCTATACTAAATTTTACTTTGAATCATTTGACACCTTACAGTCACGGAGCGAGTTTTGTTTATTACCTTTGAGGGCATAGAGGGGTGCGGCAAGTCCACTCAAGCCAAACGCCTCGTTAATCGTTTAAGAGAGTTGGCGGTTCCATTGGTTTTTACCCTGGAACCCGGTGGGACAAGCGTGGGTCAGAAAATCAGACGTATCCTCTTAGACTCCCGAAATCAGCACCTTTCACCTTTGACTGAACTTTTACTATACGCCGCTGACAGGGCGCAGCATGTGGAAGAAGTAATTAAGCCTGCGCTGGAGCAGGAAAAATGGGTTTTGTGTGACCGTTTTTTCGATGCAACAACGGTCTACCAGGGCTATGCGCGTGGGCTCGACATGAAGCTGATAGTTACTCTGAATGAAAAGGCTTCTCCTGGAATCCGGCCTGACATCACCTTCCTTATTGACTGTGCGGTAGAGATCGGCCTTGAAAGGGCCTTAAAGCGGAATAGGATCCAATTCCAGGAAGGGCAGGATCGGTTTGAAAGGGAGAAAAAGGATTTTCATGAGGCCGTAAGGGAAGGATATCTCACTGTGGCCATGGAGGATCGCGAACGATTTGTAGTTGTCGATGGCACATTGAAAGAGGACGAATTGGAAGACTTGATATTCAGACACGTTGAGCCATATATATCCAGAAAGATGGGATAAGGGATTCCTAATGACGCCATTTGGGTGCATATACTCTTCTCTCCCAAACGGATCTATTTTTAGACAGGATAACAGGATAAACAAGAATTTTTTATTTCCTATTAATCAGTAGAGCCCAAATCCTGTAAAACAGTTAATTAATTACGTACTGATTCGATCAGGTTTTAGAAACGCATTTCATCAAAAATTGTTTTTCGGATTTAATATAACTCAAAAAGCGCCTGAAACGGTAAAACCTTTTCATTTCTCACCGGTATAATCGGTGGATTAATTACGATTTAACCGCCAAGGTGAGGAAATACTTTTTCG
>JBDRPB010000224.1:0-11015 GCA_043809485.1 Pseudomonadota bacterium
GGGTATAGGAAGGTTTTTTCAGTCCTTGGCCGTGCATCCTTAGTTAAGCCATGACCGAGAAGTCATCGCCACCTGGAGTAAAAGATAGATCACATCACGACACAGACTCTCTTGCTTACCGCTGCTTCCTCCCGGATCTGACGGGGTTCGCAAGCGTCTGTCACGTGAGGTCCATCTCACCTCCCGGGCAACGAAGGATCAACTCGTATCAGGGATCTCCTGAAGGACTTTCAACCCCGCATAAGCGGATTTCGGGTTACAGGGCACCGCTAGCTCCCCGTCTAGCACGACCAAGGACTTTAAAGGTTTTTCAGTTGATATCTACTCTTTCTTTAAGTTCCTTGCCCACTTTAAAAAAGGGAAGTTGCTTGGGTGTGACGTCAATTACCTCCCCTGTTTTGGGGTTTCTACCCTTGTAACCGTCGTATTTTTTTACTTTGAAGCTGCCTAACCCCCTGATCTCTACCCTTTCGCCTTTGATGAGGGCATTCTCCATGTCCCCGAAAACTGTATTGACTACCTCTTCTGCCTTTCGCAAGGGCAGATCCACTGTCTGAGAAAGATTTTCTATCAATTTAGATTTATTCATGGCTCTCCTCTGCATAATATGGGAACGATTAAAAATGGTCACCTGGGTTCGATGCTAAAATTAATAGATCGAAAAACGCAAGTCAAGACCAAATCCGACCACGGAAGGTCTGATGTTTACTTTTTATCGGGCTTACGCTATAAGTCCGTAAACTTGAAAGGGTGTAACTTTATTAATTATGAAAAAACTAGCCCGCGAGGGAGTCGAAAATCTGGTTCCTTACCCCCCCGGTAAGCCAATAGAAGAACTTGAAAGAGAACTGGGGATAACCGGCTCTATCAAACTGGCCTCAAATGAAAACCCCCTCGGCCCTTCGCCGTTAGCCATCCAGGCGATCACTGATAGATTGGGCGCCCTTCACAGGTACCCTGACGGAAGCGGCTTCTATCTTAAGTCAAAATTAAGCAAGAAATACAGCATCCCCCCTGACCAGATTATTCTGGGGAATGGTTCAAATGAGCTAATCGAGTTGGTTATTCGGACCTTTTTATCCACAGAAGAACATGTGATACAGGCTTTTCCCACATTTCTCGTTTATGAAAAGATAGTGAAAGGGACTGGAGGCCAGATGATCTCAGTCCCCCTTTTAAATTTCAAGATCGATTTGGATGAGGTCTCTAAGGCAATCACCTCCAAGACCAAGATGGTATTCATCAATAATCCCAATAATCCAACGGGCTCTGCTCTATCAGAAGAACAAATGGCCTGTTTTTTAGAGGATATCCCGGAAGATATCGTTGTGATACTCGATGAGGCCTACATTGAATTTGTCTCAGACCCGGCAGTCGCAAGCGGCCTTAAATTGCTTGAAAAGCGGCCTCTTTTAGTCGTTTTGAGAACATTTTCAAAGCTTTATGGTCTTGCAGGTCTCAGGATCGGCTATGGCTTTGGGTCAAGAGAGGTCATCGATTACATGAACCGGGTCAGACAGCCCTTTAACGCCAATACTTTGGCACAGGCGGCTGCTAACGCGGCTCTTGACGACATGGCGTTTGTCTCACAAACCCTTAAGCTGGTCAGAGAGGGTTTGGACTATTTATACAATGGCATTCAAGACATGGGGCTTAAATATATCCCCACACAGACCAACTTTTTCCTGATCAAGGTTCCGCTGGGTGGGAAAAAAACCTACGAACTAATGTTGAGGGAAGGGGTCATTGTTCGTTCAATGGATAGCTATGGTCTTCCGGAGTATATACGGATCAATGTGGGTCTGCCTAAAGAAAATGAAAGATTTATCAAGACATTGAGAAAGATAATGAGTAAATAAAAAAGAGCATTAATGCAAAATGTGATAACTATTGATGGTCCGGCTGGCTCCGGGAAAAGCACAATCAGCCTTCTACTGGCCAAAAAAATTGGGTATCTATATCTCGATACAGGCGCCATGTACAGGGCGGTAGCCCTCGCGGCAAAAGGAGAAAATATTCATCTCAACGATGGAAAAGCCCTGGGGGAACTCTGCAATTCCCTCGATCTCCGCTTTATAACGGATCAAACCCCGCCCAGGCTGTTCTTGAATGGGGAGGACATCTCTGCAGCAATACGTAGTCCGGAGGTGGACATGGCCTCCTCAAAGGTGTCGGCTGTAAGTGAAGTCAGGAAAGCAATGACCGGGCTTCAGAGGAAAATGGCCAAAGGGATGACGCTTGTGGCCGAAGGCCGGGATATGGGAACAATCGTATTTCCTGATGCCAAACACAAGTTTTACCTAACAGCCTCCCTCGAAATCAGGACGGAAAGAAGACATAAAGAGCGCTTGGAACGGGGGGAAACTGTACACAGGGCGTTTGTAGAGAACCAACTAAAAAAAAGAGACCATCAGGACGAAACACGTTCTATAGCCCCGCTAAGGCCAGCCGAGGATGCAAAAATTATTGACACAACAGAAATGACGCCAGAACAAGTCATTGGGACAATACTCTGCCAGTTAGATCTGGAATGATATTCGGGGTTTGCTAAATAAACAGTTGAAAGAAGTTTAGATAAATGGTAAAATGGAAAATTTAAATCTTAATAACTGGGCAAAAATATGTAGGGGGTATTTAGGTTAATGGAAAAACCAATAGACGAAATAACCGAAGACGAGATTTCTGAAACCCAAAACGTTGACACGACTTTTAATGATGACCAGAGAACCTCTGACAAGGAGATAGAGGAAGAAAGAAATGTGTCTGGAGAGGATGCTCAGGATACCGATAACTTTTCGGATTTGTACGAAGAAAGTCTGAAGAGCATCCAGGAGGGAGAGGTCGTTAAAGGAGAAATAGTTCAAGTAGACAAGGAATATGTCTTGGTTGATATCGGTTACAAATCCGAGGGTCAAATTTCGATCCAAGAGTTTATTGATTCAGAAGGAAATTTGACGGCCAAGGTGGGAGACAAGGTAGATGTTCTTTTAGAACGGAGAGAAGATACCGAAGGAACCATCCGGCTTTCCAAAGAAAAAGCAGCCAAAATCAAGGTTTGGGACAAGATCAAGGATATTTATGAAAACAATGGCACCATTCAGGGCACAATCATCTCTCGGGTCAGGGGAGGACTCTCCGTGGATATCGGCCTTCAGGCCTTCTTGCCTGGCTCACAGGTGGACTTGAGACCTATCAGGGATATGGATAGTTTAGTGGGAAAAGAATATGACTTCAAGATCGTTAAGTATAACAAGCGTCGGGGAAATATTGTTCTTTCTCGTCGCGCCATTTTGGAAGCAAACCGAATGTCATTGAGGGATGAAACCCTTAAAAACCTTGAAGAAGGCGCAGTCCTTGAGGGGACAGTTAAGAACATTACCGATTATGGATTATTTGTAGACCTGGGTGGCATTGACGGGCTTATCCATATTACCGACATGTCCTGGGGTAGAGTAGGACACCCGTCAGAGATGTATAAATTCGGAGACAAAATCACAGTCAAAATCTTAAATTTTGACAGAGAAAGGGAACGGGTATCCCTTGGAATAAAACAGCTGGCCCCTGACCCATGGACTGAGGCCGAGTACAAATACCCTTTAGGCACCAGAGTTCAGGGCCGTGTCGTCAGCCTGACAGATTACGGCGCATTTGTAGAAGTGGAACAGGGAGTTGAAGGACTGATTCATGTTTCCGAGATGTCCTGGACCAGAAAAGTCAGACACCCTTCACAAGTCTTGAACGTCGGTGGGATTGTGGATGCTATGGTCCTGAATATTGATGTTACCAAGAAGCGAATCTCCCTTGGCATGAAACAAGTTGAACCCAATCCATGGGACGTGATCGAAGAAAAATATCCTGTAGGGACTACCATAGAGGGGAAGATAAAGAATATAACCGACTTTGGGGTTTTTATCGGGATTGACGAAGGAATAGACGGTCTTGTTCATATTTCTGACATTTCTTGGACGAGAAGGATTAAGCACCCTTCTGAGGTTTGCAAAAAAGGACAGGAACTCCAGGCTGTTGTTCTGAGCATTGACAAAGAAAATGAACGCTTTTCATTAGGTATCAAACAGCTCACATCGGATCCCTGGGATGAGATTCCGGAGAAATATAAGCCGGGCACTCGAGTGACCGGGACTGTGACTAACGTGACCGATTTTGGTCTCTTCCTTGAACTGGAGGAAGGCATAGAGGGCCTTGTTCATATCTCCGAAGTCGCCACAGAGAAACGGGGAAATCCCTTATCGAGATTTCAAATTGATGATGTGATTCAGGCCAAGGTCTTGAACGTCTCAAGAGTGGAGAAAAAGATAGGACTTTCCATCAGGAAATTAGAAGAAAGCAGTGAAAAAGACATTTTTAAAAGCTATATGGAAAGCAACAAGGGGGCAACATCTAACCTGGGAGATTTATTAAGAGAAGAGATGGTTCATACAGGGCAGGAAACCCAATCTGAGACTTTAGAATCACAGGAGGCCGAAATATCCGAAACAGAATCCGGTCCACAGGTTGAACCCGCGGACAGCTCATCCGAAAAAATATTATCTGAAGACGATGGTACCACCGCTTGACGCTCGATCCCATAAGCGCCAACGTGAACTCTATGTGCTTCTGCCCAATAAATTGTTCTTGACCACTCTTCATGGCTCCATACAGTTCTTTTGGCGTGAACCTTCGAATATGGAGAAGGTCCGACTCAAATCGACCTTGTAGGCAATGGCAGGAAAAAAGCATCCCATACTGATAGTTCTGGGCATCCTTGCGGGCGTTGGCCTTGTATTAGGCATAGCCATGATCATTGTCCTTAAAGTGTTTACCCCCTCCTCGAACCTGTCCTTTAGCTCTAAGATAGGGGTCATTCCTATAGAAGGCGCAATTTTGGACTCCCAGGCTATCACAGAACAACTCATGAGGTTCAGAAAGGATAAAGGTATAAAGGCAATCATTTTGAGGATAAACTCACCAGGCGGCGCAGTCGGGCCTACCCAGGAAATATACCGGGAAGTCCTGAGAACTGTGGAGACTAAAAAAGTCGTTGCGTCCCTGGGAGGAGTAGCAGCATCAGGTGGGTATTACATCGCCGCGGCAGCTAAACAGATTGTGGCCAACCCGGGAACTATCACTGGCAGCATTGGTGTTATCATGGAATTTGTCAGGTTCGAGGAACTTCTAAATAAAATAGGCATTAAACTTGAAGTTCTAAAAAGCGGGGAATTCAAGGACATTGGTTCCCCGCACAGGGAACTTACTGCTCGGGATAAAGAACTCATTAGCGCCCTAATAGCTGATATTCAGAAACAATTTGTAGAGGCAGTGGCCAGCGGAAGGAATCTCTCCCTGGAGAAAACTCGTGAGATTGCTGATGGTCGTATTTTTTCAGGAGCTCAGGCCAAGGAATTGGGACTTGTAGATGTTTTGGGTAATTTCCAAGACGCCGTGGAACTTGCCAAGAATATGGCCACCATTAGAGGGGATGTGACGCTGGTATATCCCAAAAAAAGCAAATTGGACCTCTGGGACCTATTTCTTGGGTCAGCCGCTGATTCCATTACTAAACGGATTCAAGGCATGAAAACCCGGATAGAATATCGATGGAGCGGTCTTGTTGGGGGCTAAGGGCTTGCGCTAAGCTATCGAAAGCCGCTAACATCTCCTTTCCCCTCCCGAATGACCTCTGGTATATCATCAATTAAAGAAACTACACTGGAAGGGCTTTGATAGAGCACCCCACCATCGATGATAACGTCGAGAAAAGATCCATACGCCTCTTCTATGGATTGGGGGTCATCAAACACTGCACTCGTGCTTATGATAGGTCGGCCAAAGGTTCGTATGATATCCAGGCAAATCTTGTTATCAGGCACACGGATTCCTACGGTTTTTCGCTTAGTCAACATGATTTTTGGCACCAGTCTGGTGCCCTCCAGGATAAATGTGTACGGACCGGGGAGAAGCCGTTTCATGGTTTTATACGCGTAATTGGAAACCAGGGCATAGCGGCTTACCTCTTTGAGGCTGTCACATAGGAAGGAGAAAGGTTTCTTGAGTGGGCGATTCTTCAACCTGTAGATAAGCTGTATTCCCCTTTTATTGAAAAGATTGCACCCGATTCCGTAAAAGGTGTCGGTAGGATAGACAATCAGCCCCCCTTCTTCAAGGACCTCGCAGACCCGGTTGATCAGGCGCTGTTGGGGATTATCCGCGTTGATGGAAAGCATCAGGGTTTTTTTATTTATCACTGTGGGTTTGTTTTTAGCCATCTCTTAGAATCAGGAAGCACTCATATGGATTTTGGTTTATTAATTGCTCTGTATTCCCTCTTGGTTGGACTGGCTTTGGGGAGCTTTATGAACGTATGCATTTATCGCATCCCGCTCGAAAAATCAATTATTCGTCCGTCATCCAGTTGCCCCAACTGTGGGAAAAAAATCAGGTTTTACGACAATATTCCCCTGATCAGCTACCTTCTTTTGTTAGGCAGATGCAGGCACTGTCACCACCCGATTTCCTGGCGCTATCCGGCCGTAGAAGCCATTACCGGATTGCTGAGTCTTGCCTTGTTTATCAGGTATGGACTCAGTTTACAATACCTTCTCTTTTTTTTGTTTGCTGCAACCCTTGTGACCATTAGTTTTATTGATCTTGACCACCAGATTATTCCGGATGTACTGTCAATACCAGGTATCGTTGCAGGATTGGCAGCCGCTTTTATTCCTGGCAATGTTTTGTGGTTTGATTCAATTATCGGCATCATTGGGGGTGGCGGAGCGCTTTTTCTTGTCGGCCTGATTTATGAGAAGCTCACAGGAAAACAGGGCATGGGAGGAGGCGACGTAAAGCTGCTGGCCATGATAGGCGCATGGATGGGTTGGAGATCCCTGCCTTTTGTTCTGCTGGTATCTTCACTCACAGGTGCCATCATCGGGTCTGTTTTCCTTCTCGCGGCCGGCAAAGGGTATCGGGTCAGAATCCCTTTTGGTCCTTTTTTGTCTCTTGGCGCGCTCTTTTATATCTTTTTTGGCCCTCAACTGACAAACTGGTACATTGGGTTACTTCTGTAGGTGAGGTCTGGTCTTGCGATTTCCGTTTTACAGCTTGAAAACAGGTATTTTGACGCATCTGGCCTTTCTGATTATTTCTGCCATGCTGCTTATCAATGTAGTTATGATTAAATTTTCAGAGAAAGACCTCATACAGGCCAAAATAGACGCAGGCCGCTTGCTCCTGCATGTGCTGGAAAAAAAGGTGGAATACTCGATTATCCATATGAACAAAAATTTGGCTAATCTCGATTCTGCCCCGATCTTTAGAAGGGAAATTACTCAATTATTGCAGAAAGGTCACTTTTCAGAGGCCCTGATAGTAAACAAGGAAGGGGTCAAAGTACTCAGCACAGGATCATGGGGCCAGGCCGAGAAAGAGGCCCTCTCCATGTCCCGCGAGGCTGTGGCAACCAGAAAAGGGACTTTTGATTTTTATGGCAGCACCTGGGGTATAATCTGGCTCGCCCATGAAAGGGTAAATGTCACTGCGCCCATATTCGCTCAGGGCCGTATCATAGGTGCCGCCACCATCTGTGCACATCTTGGTCCTGTTTACGAGGTATTGCGAAAATCAGAAAAAATCATTCTCATTTACATATTCCTCAATACCATCGTTCTTGTCCTGTTTGGGATCTATCTTCTCTCCAGAACCGTGGTCAAGCCAATCTATGCGCTTTTGAACATCACTGATGAATTCAAGGACGGAGAGCCTTTTCCGCAATTGGCAGAGCCGCCCAGAAACGAAATCGGCCAGCTTTTTCGATCCCTGAATATGATGCTCAAACGCCTTGAGGAAAACAAGAAAGAGTTAAAGAGCCATATCGCCTCCCTGGAAAAGGCCAATGAGGAGATCAAAAAAGCCCAAAGCGAAATCATCAGGTCTGAAAAACTTGCGTCAGTGGGCAGATTGGCGACGGGTGTGGCACACGAGATCGGTAACCCAATAGGAATCATCCTGGGATACCTTGATTTGATCAAGAAGGACGGTCTGACTCAGGAGGAGAAAAGTGATTTCCTGAACCGAATAGAATCAGAAATCATACGAATAAATGACATTATCCGACAGCTCCTTGACTTTTCCAGGCTTACAAGCGGCGAACAGAAGGGAACAAGCGTCCATAAACTGATCCTGGACCTTATAGATATGCTTAAACCTCAGCCCATGATGGCTGGCATACAGGTGCAGACAGTGCTTGAAGCGACCAAAGATACTGTTTGGGCAGATCCCGATCAATTGAGACAGGTTTTTCTAAATATTGTCATGAATGCTGCCGATGCCATGGAGGGCGACGAGGGCTCTGATGATGTCAGCGCTAAGGTCTTGACGATAGAGAGCCCTGTGATGGGTGATTCCATGGAACTCAGATTCACGGATACAGGGTCTGGCATACCGGAGCAGGAACTTGGCCATATCTTTGATCCCTTTTATACAACTAAAGAACCTGGCAAAGGAACCGGACTTGGCCTGTCTGTCTGCTACAGGATCTTGGAAGGATTGGGGGGAACAATTCGCGCTGAAAGTACAGTAGGAAAAGGGACAACCATAATCATTGATCTCCCCCTTTTTCATCAGATCGATAAGTAAAATTACCACCTATAGAGGAGGCAGCCTGTTTTTTTTGGTACCTTGAAGGTCCGCCGATTAACTCCGGATGCTTGTTTGATGATAGAATTGATCGTAAACCCCCAAAAGATCTTCTCAAGGTGTATAAATTATGCCTAAACAACGAGTGCTTATCATTGACGATGAAGAGAACATGCGGCATATGCTGGAAGTCTTGCTGACCAAGGCTGGTTACGGCGTTGAAAGCGCAGCAGACGGGGCCAGCGGTCTCCAGTTGATGGACCGGTCTGATTTTGATTTTATTCTCTGCGATATCAGGATGCCTCGTATGGATGGAGTGACCTTCCTTCAGCATGCAAAAGAAAAGTATCCCGAAAAGACCTATATAATGATGTCCGCCTACGGAACTGTTGAAACCGCTTTGGAGGCCATAAAAGAGGGGGCCTATGATTACATATCCAAGCCCTTTAAGGAAGACGAGGTCCTTTTGACCCTTAAAAAGGCCGATGAGCGGGAACGGTTAAAAGAGGAAAACGTCAGGCTGAAAACAAAAATTGATGAGATCGAAAAAAGATACTCTTTTAGAAACATTGTTGCCAGAAGTGAGGCCATGGCCCATGTGTTTGATCTTGTAAGTAAGGTGTCTGAACACAAGACCACGGTGCTTATCACCGGAGAAAGCGGTACCGGAAAGGAGTTGTTTGCCAGGGCCATACATTTGGACGGCCCCAGGGCATCCGGGCCAATGGTAAGTATTAACTGCGGAGGCATCCCGGAAAATCTCCTTGAAAGTGAATTGTTCGGATACAAAAAAGGCGCATTCACAGACGCTGTAAAGGACAAACTAGGACACTTTGAGGAGGCTGACAGAGGGACCATTTTTCTGGATGAGATCGGAGAAATGCCCCCGTCTTTGCAGGTAAAGCTCTTGCGCGTTCTTCAGGAAGAAGAAATCACGGCACTGGGGGATGTTGGCTCTAAGAAAATCGATGTCAGGGTTATTGCGGCAACGTCAAAGATATTGGAGGAGGAAGTAAAGGAGGGCAGATTCCGCGAAGACCTCTTTTACAGGCTTAATGTCATGACCATTCATCTTCCCCCATTGAGAGAGAGACGAGGAGACATTACCCTTCTGGTTGGTTACTTTATCGACATTTTTAATAAGAAACTGAAAAAGAACATTCAGGGGCTTTCTTCTGAGGCGATGCCTGTTTTAATTGAATACACCTGGCCGGGTAATGTCCGGGAACTGGAAAACGTCATCGAAAGGGCCATATTGCTTGCACCTGGTAGATGGATTTCACCCGCCGAGCTCCCTGAAAATATGATGAAAGCTCAAAAACTTCCCCCCTATCTTGGGTCTGACGAGGACCTTTCTATCAAAAAAGCCTCCAAATGGATGGAGCGCAATCTCATCGAAAAGGCCCTCAAACTCACAGGTGGGAATCGCACACAGGCCGCCAAGATCCTGGAAGTCAGCCGGCCCATGCTGATCGGTAAGATCAAGGAATACGAACTGGATTTGTGAGCTGCGGTGTAAATACGTTATAGAATTACAAGGTAAGACTATGAGCACCTAAAGGGGGTAACTGATGAGAGAAAAAAACAAACTTGACCTCAATTCCGATGTGGGAGAAAGTTTCGGCAGGTATAAACTGGGACTGGACGAAGAGGTTATTCCCCTAATAAGTTCAGCCAACATCGCTTGCGGATTTCACGCAGGTGATCCAGCCGTCATGAAGCGTACAATCTCTATTGCCAAGCAACACGGGGTGGCACTGGGTGCCCATCCAGGGTTTCCCGACCTGATGGGATTCGGCAGGCGAAATATGGATGTGTCCCTGGAGGAAATCAAAGACTATGTCGCTTACCAGGTCGGTGCCCTACAGGCATTCGCGGCCATTCAAGGCCTAAAGTTGCAGCACGTGAAGCCCCACGGCGCCCTCTATACCATGGCTGTTCAGGATGTGCGTATCTGGGAGCCCACAGTAGAAGTCCTTGCCAGGCTCAACAGGGATCTTATTCTTGTGGTCTTAGCCGGCCCAAACAGGCAGGAACTGGAGGATATGGGATCACACTATGGCATTCGAATCGCATTTGAATTCTTTGCGGACAGGGCATACAACCCTGACGGATCCCTTGTCTCCAGAAAGGAGCAGGGGGCCGTGATCCATGATCATCAGATAGCCACCGAAAGGGTTCTAAAGATGGTGACAGAGGAAAAAGTAGTTACTAAAGATGGTGGAGAAATAGAGCTTAATGCTGACACCATATGTGTGCATGGGGATAATCCCGAGGCCGTGGCACTCGTGAAAAGCGTCAGGGAAGGACTCCTTGCCTCAAAGGTTGGTATCACCCCTATGGGGACATTCCTTTAGGAAATCAATATGCTCTATGAACACCCC
>JBDRPB010000225.1:0-2094 GCA_043809485.1 Pseudomonadota bacterium
AACTTTTAAGGATCTCTTAACAGTTGCCCTTTTCTCACTGCAATGGCGTTAATTTTTTTCAAACCGCGTCCTTATCTCTTTTTCTCCCGACATTCCTGAAACCTGCTTCAAATCAGTTGCAAGAAGGCTCTGATCAGCCCACCGACATCCGGGGTGACTTCCGTGGTGACTTCCGTGGTGAATGGCGGGCAACGGTGTCCAAGAATTTAAAGAAAAAAGCGTAAAATTAATATGTTACGAGGCCCCAAGAGGCATTTAGAGAGGTGCTGCAACAAGGGGGTCTCTTTAGGGTAAAAGTTGTAATAAGAGTAGAAAATATTTAAGTAAAAAGCAATTAAAGCTTGACTTTGTTAGTAGGGTCGAAAATTTTTTTTGTATGACTACAAAATCCCCTACAACAAAGACGGTATTCGGAAAGTTGATTCAGCCTTTAACCGGTCTGGTTCAACAATGCAATCACAAACGAAAATGTAACGCCTTGACTGATCAGGAATGGATCGAAACGGGATTGTTGAGAATTTTATCCCAAGAGCCAAGTGGAAGGGCGTTTCTTCAAAAGCTGTTCGATTCCGGTAGATCTGTTTTAAAACGGAGTCTTTTCTTTGAGACGCTTAAAAGCAAACGGCGGTTAAAATTATGCCGGGAAGTTAGCCTTTCATTATATGAAATAGTAAAGACAAACAATGGGCAGGCAGATCCTTTTGACCGGTTTTCGCTACTTGACGGATATGACATTTATGCCGGAGATGGCCATTATCATGCAGCTGCTGTCCACGATGTAAAAAAGGCCGGTAAGAAATATCCGACACACCATTTTTATTCCGTCGATTTGCGAACTCACGCTTTAAGGCATTTAACATTAGCGGATACAAGCGGCATTCGAAAAAGAGAGCATGATACACGCGCCCTTAAACGTCTTGATATTGAAACCCTTCGTCAGTCAGCCCCAAAAGGCCGCAAGGTCGTATATGTCTGGGATAAAGCCGGCATTGATTTCTTGCAGTGGTTTAAATGGAAGCATGGCGGCGGGGTCTATTTTGTCAGTCGAGAAAAAAAGAACATGGACTTAATGGTGATGGCCGAGTTGGGTTACGATAAAAAAGATCCGATTAACGCCGGGGTCCAGAGTTATGAACTGGTGGGGTGTTCGGCAGGTGTAACCGTGCACCGTGTCGTATATAAATGCCCAATATCCGGAGAAACATATGGTTTTGTTACCAGTTTGACCAATGTACCCCCAGGCCTTATCGCCTATCTTTACCAAACGAGATGGGATATCGAAAAGATCTTCGATCAGGTGAAAAACAAATTGGCTGAAAAAAAGGCATGGGCGGCATCGGGTACAGCAAAGAATATGCAGGCCCAATTTATCTGCTTGGCGCATAACCTAATGCTGATTCTTGAACAATGCCTCAAAAAAGAAGGGGTCGAAAATGAGATTGAAAATAATCGACGCAAAAAGAGGCTTGATAAAGCCCTCGCCAGTATCCAAACCAGGAGAGACAAATTGCCAGTCTTTCTTACAACGCCCAAACGGCCTACTCAGCAGTCGGTAAAACTCATCCGATGGTTGCGCAACAACTTATATGCCAACACTTCATGGCTGGAGGCTATGGGAGCGCTGAAGAGAATTTACACTGTTTTTTGATCCTAAATTTTGGACACCGTTGTGTTGGGGATAAAAAATATCAATTACCCGTCATGAGATTGACGTTTATAGGAAAACCCCTTTTATACTGATGATTAAAAAAAGGAGGCTGGACATGGCACCACAATCGGTAAAAAGAAAAAAGCCACCAACTCAAGCAGGGTTTGTTCGTCAAACTATGCACAGTGATAGGTTGGAAGGTATTTTAAAAATACCGCATAACCTTAAACATCGAATGGTGGAAGTAATTTTGCTTTCATTCGATGATGACACAGCGCATCACAGAGACAAAAAGGCAGAAGGTTCATCTCTAAAGAAATTTGCAGGTGCATGGGCTGGAGATATGCTTGTAAGGGAAGATCAAGGAACCTATGAAGTCCGTGAGGAATTAAAATGATCTATCTGCCGGATACGAATGCATGGATTCGTCTTTTGAATCCCGGAGA
>JBDRPB010000226.1:0-5452 GCA_043809485.1 Pseudomonadota bacterium
AGTCGCAATCCCTTCTTCATCAGGTCAATGTCTCCCACCAACACCATGGCTGGATAAGCAACCAATGTGGGTAAGTCGCAATCCCTTCTTCATCAGGTCAATGTCTCCCACGAGGGGTGGTTGGGTATGGCATTGCATGTCCACGATATGTCGCAATCCCTTCTTCATCAGGTCAATGTCTCCCACCGGAAGAGGTCATCATTCTTTAATTCCGGCACACTCTAAGTCGCAATCCCTTCTTCATCAGGTCAATGTCTCCCACTGTACCTCCTTCAACTAATTTAAATTACTTCAAAATTCTTGACAAAAACGAGTATCCCAGGGGGGTATCCCCCCCAACTTCCATAATAAAGAGGCCATATCTAAAATCACTAATCATTTCAGAAAGATAAAAAACGAGGATCTTTAACGAGCAATTTCAATAAATTCAACCGGTTAAAGTATTTTATTAGTTTTAGTAAATGATGCTCGCAAAATTTGGATAACCCATTAAAATTATGAAGAATTATCTAATTCTGTTTTTTCGCCTAACATGCCGGGTTCTTCAACCTATCGGATTGTTTCCGATTCGTTTCTTTCTTTTCATATCTTTTTCATTTTCTCTATTTTCTTTTCAAGCTCCTCTGTCAGCTCACCTAAAGCTGCCCATCCAAAAGGCAAAAGGTTCTTTTTTATTTTCGGTTTAGCTACCTCAGAGGCAAGCCAGAAGGTAGTGGCATGATTTTCATACCGTTTCTGCCCTTTCTCCAACATGATCTTGATATTGCGATGTCCTTCTATGGTTAAAGATTCAGCACCCGAATGGCGCCCAAAGCGTATCAACACGAAGTTATCATTCTCTGGAATATCCGTTCCCGGAATTCCGACCCGTTTCAATTCCTCATTCTCCCTACCCATTTCTTTTCTGAAAAACAGAGAGATGCTTTCCAAAAGGAGTTCAAGCGAAATGGGTGATTTAATGCCTGCCTGCTGATGCGGTTCTTCTACGGTAATCCCCCCCTCAAATAGCGCACCAGGCTCGATAACTTCAAGGATTTGATATGGCCCCCTCGCCTCATATTGGGATGATATTTTTTTCTCATTGACGGCAAAAACAATTTTTGTTGCGACACTGCCAACAGGATGAAAGTCGGAGACTTTAATCATTCTAAAAGGATCAGTTTCAAATGCACCGCCATCCAGAAGCACCTTTTCAAGATCTCTTCCTGCACGCTCACCTCGTGGGGTTTGCACCTTTTTCCTTTGAGCCATCTTGTTTAGATACGCGGTGCGTATAGCTCCTTTAACTCCAGATCCAGAGATATAGGGCTTCTGGTCGCCAGGATTGAAAGATGTGCGTTCTATTGTAAACCTGTTCAGCTCCTGCTGAATTTTTCTCGTATCCTGTTCAGGAATTGAAAGGGTCTTTTTATAGTTCTCGACGAACCCCTGGCAGACTTTTATTGGTCTGCCTTCTGTTTTCCTCCCCTTTAGAAATTTATAAATCTCCAGAATGGATGATATAGTGCCCTTTGAACAGATTTGTGAAAATTTCATTTTGTCTTTCTCATTTAACTGGGAAAGAAAGGAGAAGGGATCAAATGCAATTAGCTGCCCGTTCTCCTCGTCCAGCACAAATCCCATGGGCTCATAGACTTCGTCGCAACCAACGTGGACCGGAGAAAGAGTCTGTAGCAAGCACCTTAAGTGTCTTTTCATTTTATTTCTCCACTCTGATTGGCAGATAGGGGGCATACCCCTGAACCATTGTTTCAGGCAATGACTTGGAAACCCCTGATATTCCCTTTCCCAAATATGGTTTATTAAAAAAACTTTCATTCAGGGGCATAAAAACTGCCCCTTCATCTGCCATGATGACAGGATTCTTAAAGGGGTTCCCGGAATGTGCGAGACTATCTCCGTGCTTTCCGAACCTGATAAAAGGCTTGAAATATGCCTCTGAAAAACAATTTATTTGCGGGACGGAAGGAGACAGAACATAACACGCATTAGCATTGCCCCGTTTTGGGAGTGGCAATTCCTTGTGTTTGCCAAGTTTAAAGCGACCCATTCCAATGGATGCATCCTTCCCAAACCCCCATTTCCCAATTCTTTCCATGGCAAGCAGCAACCTTTCAATATCCGTAACGGATTCATTAAAGAGAACAAAAATGACCAGTTCTGTTTCAGGGTAATAATGGAAGATCTTTTGAATATAAGGAGCGAACTGGCCTGTGCCAGTTGTTTGTGTTGAGCGGTTGATAGTGTTGTGGGGTTGCGTTAAAATTGTGATAAATTTTTTGAGCCCCACTTTCCTCATTTGCCTTTTTGTCTGGAAGGTGGCCTGTTTCGATACAATCATAAGGAGTTCATCGTCGCTTAAAAACTTCACTCTCGGAAGATCAATCGTCAATTCTCCCTCCAACAACATCCACTTTCTCTTCTTCAGCTCCTTTGCCTCCAGGATCCTCTCTTTTCTATCTTTAACTTCAGAAGACAAAAGAGAAAAGATAGGCAAATCGGGCCTTTTTAAAACATAGCTGGTAACGGAATTGACCAGCTTTGGAAAAGCGGAAGAAAAGACAATAAAAGGTTCTTCTGGATAGATTGCCATGTGCTTTTCAAAACCGCCATTAAGCAATGAAGGATCGCGCGCTACCTGCCAGCAAAAATGCCCGAAAAAGGTATCCCCTTTCAAGGCCGTCCCAAAACCCGCCATTGGCTGGATCGTGATTTCATACAGTTTCAAGGGAACCTCCATTTATAATGGTTTGGTAATTTCAAATTTTTCCTGGATTTTTGAATCGTCAAACTCAAACCGTATTCTACCGTAACCCCGGCTTCCATTACCTCCGAGAGCGTCCATCTGGAGCAGTTTCAGGCCTTCGAGAAGAAAGCCATCGAGGTCTTCGTCCTCACCCAGTCGCTTAATCGTCACGCAGAACCTGAATTCGGTGTCAGCTGGAACCCTTTCTGTGAAGCGAGGATTTTCGGCTGTTCCACTGATTCGGTTAATGGAATTTTCTGATTTCACCTCTGTATAAGCCAGATGATCATGCGCTGCCTTCTCTTTCCAGTGGTCATCCAGGGGACAATCTGCAAAGGACACCCTTGTAGGTCCAAGTGCAGATATCTCCTCCGCATCAGCACCGCTTGAACCAAAAAGCTTCAAGATTTTTTCACATTCCATTTTTTCCTTGCCGCTTAATCCCTGGAGTGTTTTCAGGTTTACGGGGTTTCCATTGGTTTTCACCATTAAGCCGCTTCTCATTTCAAGGAGTGACCTAACTTTTCCTTTTAAAGAAGAGCCCGGTATATAAGGTTCCAGAGTATGCGGATGCTTGATAACCGTGTTATCAGTACCGCCTATTTTCATCTCAGTGTCGCCTGCACCAATATGAAGACCGCTCTTCAAAATAATCTTCCCGGTAATCTCCTTGATCTCCTCAAGTTTCATATTTATACCTCACTTTCTTAGTTTGCCGGACCATGTTGCCTGTAAAATCCCATGAATGCTTCAAAGAAGTTTGCGAATATCCTAAGGTCATCCCATGCAGAAATTTGCTTGATAGAGGTTTTGATGAAATTTAAAAAATTGTCGGAGACAAGATTCCTCCCCCTCGCATATGCCGCTTTAGCAACCATCATATGGATAAGAGGCAGAATATTGTCCCATTCCTGTGGCCGCGTCTTGGCCTCCATATCCAGCCGTAGAACTTCGTCATAAAACTTTCTTATCTGGGTCCTTTTGTTTGCTCTCCCCCTACTCGAATCGTGGTCAGCTCTGAGCTGTTTGGCCAGGGATTCGGCCATGATTGAAAATAATGTTGGGTCGATTTTTCTATTTGCCTTGTCTTTCCAAAAAATTATTTCTGCCATATGACACCTCCTATCTCCTATTATAAAGAATATCCCACAGGGGGATTCTAAGTCGGCGCCCATACTCAGTAAGCCACCCGGCAAGCGTGGCCGCCACCTCGTTGATTGCCGCTTTCCTTGCTTCCCCCTTGACACTTTTTGCCACATTCCTTTCAGTCGTGTATGCCAGTATGGAGCGCCACTTGGTGCACGACATATCATCAATAAAAATTTCCTCGTCATGCACGACCCTTTTCTCCTCACCCGCCATCTCTATCAATATGTTGAGGCGATACAACATGGCCTGATTGATCAAGCCTTTGTCTATCCATTGAAGAAGCGTCTGCTTGACCTGTGACAACTCTTCAACCTGATCCCATGTGGCTGTTTCAGAAAAGAGGGTTAGCCTGTTTCTCCCATCGTGCTTTGATTTTTCAAGCACGCTTTCAGCCGCCTCAGCCATGGTATCAAGCGGGGTCTGGGGTTTATGAAGGCTTATCCCTGCTGAAAAGTGAATATTTTGGTTGTGGCATACGTATTCCGAAAAGGTCATTTGAAGTAGATTCACAAGATCTATTACCCGGTTCCAAGGTCCTATCAGAAATAGGTCATCGCCACCCGCAAAAACCGTGTAAATATCCCGAAAAGATGGTTGCGTCATAAGAATATGAGGCAAGTAAACAGCGAAATAATAATGGAGCTGGCGGCTTAGGGTGGCAATGCGGGAAAGGGTGAACCTCTCAGGTTTTAGTCCGCAAGCCATCAGCAGACCGAGGTGATCCACGTCCGCTTTCAATACTCCAAGGGCCTCCACGCCCCTTAGTTTCCCTTCTTTAGTCGGATTTCTCGCCATACACGCTATGTGACCGAATGTCTTTGGATCACCCGGATTGATTTGGTCGATCAGTTCCAATTTCTTTGCCTCACTTTTCGCGCCGGCCAGAATTCTATCATCCTGTTCGTCTTCAGCAGTGTATACAGGAACGTAGCCGCTTATGAATTTAATGGTGATATCCCTGGCGACTTCCCCTTCCGGATTTATTGAAAGATCCCAATATTTGAAAAGTTGGCCCTTCAGGACCATCTCTTTTAATCCGCCTTCAAGGAAGGCCAACTGATACTCACCAAAGATGGGCTCGCTGAGCTTATTCTCCTCACCCCTGATATCTGCTTCCATGGCCGTTACCGCCAATCGGTTTTTCTTAACAAGGTTCGTCCCTAAAAAGATATGATCTCTGCACAATTTGCACGCTGACCAGGTCTCACCTACATAAGATGTCCCTTCCACCATGGGACTTGAGGGCCTTTTCCCGCATATAGGGCAGAGGGGATGGGTTAGCTCATTGACAAAGCTATCCAGGTATCCCCTGACTTCGCCGCCATAAAGATCCAGATTTACCCTCATCCACTTCTTTTTTTCCATCATCTTGCCCATGCGTTCCCAGAGCTCGATAAAATTACCCAGAACAAAATCATTGGCAGTGGCCTCAAGGAAGGAGAGCCCTATCGTGGTTTCACCATAGGAAACCTTGATCAGCCAGTCATTTATATTCTTTTCTACATTCTCAATGCCCCGTTTCATCTCATGGGTGTTTGGCGCCAAGATTGTAAATTT
>JBDRPB010000227.1:0-8559 GCA_043809485.1 Pseudomonadota bacterium
AGGGTAGCCGGCCAGGGTCCCGCTTGTAAGTGATTCGTTAAGTCCTTTTTCCACGGCAGGCACGAAATTTCTGGGTACATTCATGCCGGTCAGGGCCTCATCGAACTCAAATCCTGCACCCTTTTCCAAAGGGGAGACATCAAAATGAACCTCGGCAAATTGGCCTCTGCCACCAGTCTGCTTCTTGTGGCGGTAAATGACTTTTTGCACAGATTTTTTAATGGTTTCCCGGTAAGGCACCGTAACGGGTTTCAGATTAACCTCCACCCCGAATTTTCGTTGCAGTTTTTCGCACGTGGTTTCTAAGTGTATCTGCCCTGTGCCGGAAAGGAGAGTCTCGGAGGTAGCCTGGGCTCTCTCCAGCCTGAGAGTGGGGTCTTCTTCGAGGAGTTTAGCCAAAGAGCCAAAGACCTTGTCTTCAGTGCCCTTGACTTTTGCCTCAATCGCATAAGATATAACAGATGGCAGCGGTTCAGAGGGTTTATAGATGATAGGATCATCAGAGGAGCACAGGGTATCTCCTGTAGATGTCTCTTTTAATTTGGCTATGGCGATAATATCTCCAGGGCCAGCCATTTCCACCGGCCGCTGCTTTTTGCCTTCTATGAGAAGAAGCTGGCCGAACTTTTCTTTGGTTTGTTTATTGGCGTTATAAAGGGTCAAATCCGATTTAGTCGTACCTGAAAAGACTCTTAGAAGGGTAAGCCTGCCAGCAAATGGGTCGGCAATGGTCTTAAACACAAGGGCAGAAAAAGGAGCGTCAACCGTGGGTGGCCTTTCTATAACTTCTTCTCCACCAGGTTTGGTCCCTTCCCTGGGAGCTTTTTCAAGGGGCGAGGGGAGCCCCTGGACAATAAGGTCCATCAATTGCGGAATACCCAGGTTCAAAGTAGCGGAGCCGCAGACCGTGGGGACTATCATGCCCGATTTGATTCCTTGCATGAAAGTTTCCTCAATCTCTCTGGTTGAGAGTTCTTCCCCCTCCAGGTACTTTTCCATGAGGTCGTCGTTGGCTTCAACAATGTTCTCTATTATTTTTTCACGCCATTCACTGACGATTTCCTCCATATCAGCAGGTATGTCTCCGATCTCAAATTTTCCACTGCCATCCTTGCTGTAACGGTAGGACTTCATTCGGATCAGGTCGACTAACCCCTCGAATTTGGCCTCAGCACCTATGGGAAGAAATACCGGCGTTGCTTTGACATCCAAAGTCCGGGAGCTTTCTTCTACGATTTTGAAGAAATCTGATCTTTCTTTGTCCAGTTTATTGATGAAGATAATTCTGGGGAGTTGCAATTCCTCTGCAAATCTCCAGACCTTTTCGGTTCCAACCTTTACGCCATCGGTGGCATCTATAACTAATACCACGCCATCGGCCGCCTGCATTGAAAGCCTGGTGTCTGAAAGGAAATTGTCGTCTCCTGGTGTATCAATAAGGTTAATAGTATGTTTTTTCCAGTTGCAGTGATGAAAAGAGGTGTTAATTGTAATTTTTCTCTTTATTTCTTCAGGTTCAAAATCCAGGTTTGACGTGCCGTCATCAACTTTGCCCAGCCTTGTGGTTGCTTTTCCGTTATAAAGAATGGCTTCGGCCAAAGAAGTTTTGCCTGAACCCCCGTGAGCGATGAGGGCTACATTTCTTAACTGTTCAGCTCTTTTTTCCATGCGCAAGTCCTTTCCCGATTAGTTTGATTTTTTTTGGTTTTTGTAAGATTAATGCCCTATGCACTGCAAAGTCAAGGCAAGAATGTGGGTACTCATTTTTTAATTGCCAATTAATATACATATGTTAAACTGAATAATTTTCCAAAGAAAAACAACTAAAAACAGCTAACGGAAAAAACCGGACGCACTCATTTTGTTACTCCATGACCTCATAGAGCAATTTATCGAGTACCTGAGAAATCAAAAGAGGTATTCTCTACACACAATAAGAAACTACCAGATTGACCTGAGGCAGTTCTCAGAATTCGTGGCCTTAAGAGAAGCACGGTCTGAAGGTGAAAATTCCGACCCAGGCATTGGAATGATTGATTCCCAGGTTATCAGAGCGTATCTCGGAAGCCTTTATGGGCGGTTCAGGCGGTCTACCATTGCCCGTAAGCTTTCTGCCGTTCGTTCATTTTTCCTTTTCCTGGAGAGGAAAGGTTTAACCAAATGGAATCCTGCAGCAGATATCGCAACGCCCAAGTTAGAAAAATACATGCCCACGTATCTTCTTGTGGATGAGGTCTTCAGGCTTCTTGAGAGACCTGAGAGGGAAAAACCGCTGGGACTGAGGGACCTGGCTATTCTGGAGGTGCTTTATTCTTGCGGATTTCGCGTGAGCGAACTTGAGGCACTCACCATATCCAGTATTGATTTTGACGAACGCTTAGTCAGAGTCATAGGCAAAGGGGATAAGGAGCGGATTGTACCCATTGGCAGGCAGGCCTTACAGGCCGTTAGAAACTACCTGGAGGCGACTCAATATCTTAGACCAAGAAATGTATATATCTCCCGGGATGAGCCTCTTCTTATCAATTTTCGGGGGGGGGCACTTTCCGGGCGAAGTATTGGGAGGATTATTAAGAAATATGCCATAGAGAGCGGTCTAACCGCTGATGTTAGCCCTCATTCTATGAGGCATACCTTTGCCACGCACCTGTTGGATGGGGGCGCTGATCTCCGGGCAGTGCAAGAACTCCTGGGGCATGAGAGCCTTTCTACCACACAGAAATATACACATGTAAGTCTTGATAGGCTTATGGAAGTCTATGATAAGGCCCATCCGAGGAGTCAATAAAAACAGAACATAGGGATGATGTGACTAAGGTACCAAAGAGGATATCAATGCCATGAATCAAAATGCCTTCGGGAAAATAAGAGCTACCACGATTCTTGCGATCAAAAAAAATGGAAGGGCCGTAATGGCAGGAGACGGACAGGTGAGCTTTGGTGATACGATTATGAAGCAAAAGGCCACAAAGGTTCGTTATATGTTCAAAGACAGGGTGCTGGTGGGGTTTGCCGGCGCAGCGGCTGACGCCTTTAACCTGTTCGAAAGGCTGGAAGCAAAACTGGAGACCTATAATGGGAATCTCACCAGGGCTGCTGTTGAGTTGGCCAAAGACTGGAGAACAGACAAGATACTCAGAAGACTTGAGGCATTGCTGCTTGCCATGGATAAGGAGCATATCTTCATCATCTCCGGCACCGGGGATGTGATAGAGCCAGATGAATCCGTGGCTGCTATCGGCTCTGGCGGACCTTTCGCCCTCGCTGCTGCCCGTGCACTTGTGCAACATTCCGACCTGGACGCTGATGCAATTGCTCGTGCGGGAATGAAGATAGCCGCGTCTATCTGTGTTTATACAAATGAAGAGGTAGTTATCCATGAACTTGAACCTGAGGAGTGAATCTTTGTAATTAACCACGGGAATTGAAAGACATTTCTTTGAATAGTCAATCGCCAATCTAAAATCAAAAATATTCCTACAGAGGCAGTTATGGAAAAAGATGGGACAGAAAGAGATCAACTCATGAAGGTTTTGACACCGAGAGAAATTGTTTCAGAGCTGGACAAATACATCATCGGGCAAGACCAGGCAAAGCGTTCGGTAGCCATTGCCCTGAGAAACAGGTGGCGCCGACAGCAAGTCCCTCTGGAACTGAGGGATGAGATCGCCCCGAAAAACATCATCATGATTGGCCCCACAGGGGTTGGAAAAACTGAAATTGCCAGGCGTCTGGCCCGCCTTGCCAACTCCCCGTTTCTCAAAGTAGAGGCCACTAAATTCACCGAGGTAGGATACGTGGGTCGTGATGTGGAAGCCATTGTCAGGGACCTGACAGAACTGGCTGTCAATATGGCCAAAAAAGAGGAACAGGAAGGTGTGAAGGTGAAGGCCCGTGAACTGGCAGAGGAAAGGCTGCTTGATATTCTACTGCCCAGAAAGAAGGAGGAACTTCGTGGAGAAGAGGAGGGGGAGAAAGAAAAAATATTAGAAGTGGTAAGGACGGGAAAAACAGAAAGCTCCTCCACACGTGAAAAATTGCGGCGTATGTTAAGAAAGGGGAAGCTGGATGAGCGTTATGTGGAATTAGAGGTGACCGACAGCAATGTTCCCATGGTGGAGATATTTTCGGCCGCAGGCCTCGAAGAAATGGAGTTTAACGTGAAGGAGGTTTTCGGGAATATCTTTCCATCCAAAAAAAAGAAGAGGCGTGTGAAGATCCCGGAGGCCACGGAAATCATATTTCAAGAGGAGTCGCAAAAGCTTATCGACATGGATAAGGTTATCGAAAGCGCAGTCCGCATGACAGAACAAAATGGCATCATATTTCTGGACGAACTGGATAAGATTGCAGGCTCAGAGTCTTCATACGGTCCTGATGTATCCCGGGAGGGAGTACAGCGTGATCTCCTGCCTATTGTGGAAGGTTCAACGGTTATCACCAAATACGGGATGGTTAAGACTGACCATATCCTGTTCATTGCGGCAGGCGCTTTCAATGTAAGCAGGCCTTCGGACCTTTTGCCGGAGTTTCAGGGAAGATTTCCTATCAGGGTGGAGCTGGATTCCCTTTCTATGGAAGACTTTGTTCGAATTCTCACAGAGCCAAAAAATGCCTTGATCATTCAATATAAGGCCTTACTTGCCACGGAGGGAATTGAGCTTTTGTTTGAGGATTCGGCTATCAGAGAAATCGCCAGCATGGCCAGCGATGTAAACGAACGTACGGAGAATATCGGAGCCCGTCGCCTCCATACTGTCATGGAGAAGTTGCTTGATGAGATATCCTACGATGCCCCGGATATGACCGCCACAAGTGTGCCTATTACCAAAAAATATGTGGGAGAAAAACTTGCGGACATACTGGAGGATGAAAACCTAAGCAGGTATATCCTGTAACTGTTGCAAAAAGGTGTAATATTTCGAGATGCTGAATGATCAAAAAGACATAGCAAATGTTCTTATTGAGGCCCTTCCATACATACAGAGATTTAACGGGGCTACCATCGTTGTAAAGTATGGCGGCCATGCCATGGTGGACGAACGGCTAAAGAGAAATTTTGCTCTGGACATTATTTTAATGAAATATGTGGGAATGAACCCCATTGTGGTCCATGGCGGGGGGCCGCAGATTGGTGACTTTTTGAGAAAGCTGTCCATAGAAACAGAATTCGTGGGTGGCATGCGGGTTACGGACCAGCAGACCATGGATGTGGTTGAGATGGTCTTGATGGGGAAGGTCAATAAAGAGATAGTAACCCTAATCAATCGAAACGGCGGCCGTGCTGTCGGACTGTCCGGTAAGGACGGGCTCCTTATTACGGCCAGAAAGATGAAGTACCTGAGGGAAAAAGGAAACGATCAGCCACCCGAGATCATCGATATTGGCATGGTGGGAGAAATCACCTCTGTGGACAATCGGGTCCTCATGAGCCTTACCCAAAGCGGGTTTATCCCGGTCATTGCCCCTGTAGGTGCGGGTGAAGAGGGAGAGACATACAATATCAATGCGGATCTGGTGGCAGGGCACATAGCAGCATCCCTTAATGCCAGGAAGCTGATCCTCCTTACTGATACGGACGGGGTGCTTTCTAAGGATAAGACCTTGATATCAACCCTCAAAATGGAGGAAGTGGATCAAATGGTCAACAATGGAACCATCAAAGGGGGTATGATACCCAAGGTAAATTGTTGCATGGAGGCTCTAAAGAGTGGTGTTGGAAAGGCACACATTATCGATGGTCGACAGGATCACGCAATTTTACTCGAGATTTTTACAAAGGTTGGTGTGGGTACGGAGATTGTGCATTAGAGGTGCCTAAAGTGAGCCAAAACCACTGGATCTCAGTAACCACCTGTAATTATAATAAATTATAGAAATTCCAAAACATTGAATCAGGATGAGAGATGAATGATCAGACAAAGACAACGATAGATTTGGCAGACAAGTACATGTTTAAGACATACGCGCGGTTTCCTTTAACACTGGTTCGAGGAGATGGGTGCCGGGTGTGGGATGAAGACGGAAAGGAATATCTTGACTTTGTTGGGGGTATTGCGGTGTGCGCCCTGGGGCACAGCTCGCCGATTGTGAGTAAGGCCCTGGAACATCAATCAAAAGAATTGGTCCACGTTTCGAACCTCTATTACACCAGGCCACAGACAGAATTGGCCCGACTCTTAGTGGAAAATTCTTTTGCAGATCGGGTGTTTTTTTGTAACAGCGGGGCTGAAGCCAACGAGGCAGCTATCAAGCTTGCACGTCGTTACGCAAATAAAAAGTTCGGACCTCAAAGGCATCTAATTATATCCATGGAGGATTCCTTCCATGGCCGGACCATGGCTACGCTTTCGGCCACAGGCCAGGAAAAGGTTAAGGCCGGGTATAATCCTTTACTGGAAGGGTTCACATTTGTACCCTTTAATGACCTCGAAAGCCTGGATCAGGCCCTGGATGAATCGGTCTGTGCAGTAATGCTTGAACCAATCCAGGGGGAAGGAGGGGTTGTTGTACCTGATGCCGATTATTTGAAAGGGGTTAAAGCATTGTGCCAGGATCGAGAGGCGCTCTTGATCTTCGATGAAGTGCAGGTTGGTATGGGCAGGACAGGAAAACTTTTTGCCCATGAGCATTACGGGATTACGCCGGATATCATGACACTGGCAAAGGCCCTTGGCAATGGCCTGCCCATAGGTGCGATGCTCGCTATCGAGGAATTAAGCAATGCTTTTGGTGCTGGAAGCCATGCCACCACTTTCGGAGGCACCCCTTTGGTAACTGCTGTCTCAAAGGCAGTGCTGACGAGTCTTCTGGAAGATGGATGGATCGACCACTGTCGGGTCGTGGGAGATTACTTCAAAAAGAGACTGGAAGAACTGGCTAAGAAGTATGATTTCATAAAAGAGGTCAGGGGACAGGGCCTCATCCTTGGAATGGAGATGATGAGACCGGGAGCCGAGGTAGTGAAAGCCATGATGAAAAAGGGGTTCCTGATTAACTGTACTCAGGAAAAAGTTCTTCGTTTTATACCACCACTCATTGTTGAAAAGGAAGAGATTGACCTGCTGGTAGAAACCCTTGAAAATGTCCTGGATCAACTAAAGGAGAATATAAAGTGAGCGAAGAGATTAAAAAAATCGTGTTGGCCTATTCTGGCGGACTCGACACCTCTGTAATTTTGCACTGGCTTAAGGATACCTATAAGTGCCCGGTTGTGGCCTATGCCGCGGATGTGGGGCAGGGTGAAGAAATCGATGGAATAATGGATAAAGCCCTTAAAACCGGGGCAGATGAAGCTATCGTGGATGACCTGAGAGAGGAGTTTGTACGTGATTTTGTCTGGCCTGCCATGAGAGCCAATGCCATTTATGAATCAACCTATTTACTTGGGACCTCTCTTGCAAGGCCGCCAATCGCCAGGGGTCAGGTGGAAACTGCGAGAAAGACGGGGGCCAATGCTCTCTGCCATGGCGCCACGGGAAAGGGAAATGATCAGGTGAGGTTTGAATTGACCTATATGGCTCTGGAACCGAACCTCAAGGTTATTGCGCCCTGGAGAGAATGGGAATTCAGAGGCAGGGAAGACCTCATGGAATATGCCCGTTCTAAAAATATTCCGGTGCCTGTGACCAGAGAGAAACCCTATTCCAGTGATCGAAACCTGTTGCATATCAGCTTCGAGGGCGGCATTCTTGAAGATACATGGAGGGAACCACCGGAGGATATGTTTGTCCTGTCCGTTTCACCTGAAGATGCCCCTGATAAAGCGACCTTTATTGAAATTGAGTTTGAAACGGGAAACCCTGTAGCCGTAGACGGAGAAACAATGACGCCTGCCCGGCTATTGGCCCATCTGAATGAACTGGGAGGTAGAAACGGCATTGGCCGCGTGGACATGGTGGAAAACCGCTATGTGGGTATGAAATCAAGAGGAATTTACGAAACCCCCGGGGGAACAATACTCAGGCAGGCTCATATCGCAATGGAATCCATCACTATGGATAGAGAGGTTATGCATACGCGGGATTTCCTTGTGCCCCGTTACGCAGAGATGATCTACTACGGATACTGGTTTTCTCCTGAAAGGGAAATGATCCAGGTGCTTATCGATGAAACCCAGAAAAATGTCAACGGTACTGTAAGACTGAAGCTTTATAAAGGGAACTGCATGGTGGTTGGGAGAAAATCTGAATCATCACTCTATGATCCTAATTTTGCCACATTCGAAAGTGATGAGGTTTACAACCAAAAGGACGCTGAAGGATTTATACAGCTCAGTGGTTTGCGCCTTAAGATAGCACGGCTTTTGGAACAGAACCGGAAGGCGAGTTGAGAGATTGACTATTGACTATTGACGGCTAAAGAATAGTCAATCGAAAATAGTCAATAGAAAATCAAAAAAGGGATAATGCGATGACTCGGAAGGTTTGGGGCGGGCGTTTTCGCGGGGAAACGGACGCCCTGGTAAACAAATTCAATGCCTCCATAGGCTTTGATTGGCGTCTCTATGCCCAGGATATTGAGGGCAGCATGGCCCATTGCCGGATGTTGGCCAAGCAG
>JBDRPB010000228.1:0-3405 GCA_043809485.1 Pseudomonadota bacterium
AAACCCTAACGTTGCAAACCCACACCGGCAAAAACCGCTACGCTCGCACCAGAGCACACCATCTGCGCCTGTGCTCGCATTGGCCAGGATCTCACATACTGTTAAGTATGCTACGACCTGTCCAAGGCTGTGCTCAGCCACATCTGGAGCACTCTGGCGCGTTTTTCCTCGGTGCAGGTCTGCAACGTTAGGGTAAACAGCTTGCTTCTTAACGGCATAGTCGTAACGGAGGTTCGGTTTTAACATGACAGGATCAGACAATAGGGCGGCGCTGGAAAAGCTCAGGATTTCACTCCAGGACAGTCAACAGCAGGGGAACAGGAGGCTGATTTCACTCTGCGCCGGTTCGGGCTGCGGTGCCTATGGAACAGCGAAAGTGCATAAGGCACTGATGGAGGAGTTGGCCAGGCAGGGTATGCAAGATAAATTGGAGGTAAAGCTCACGGGCTGCCATGGTTTTTGCGAAAAGGGTCCGATTATGGTCATCCATCCAGAAGGCATTTTTTACCCGCAAGTCAAAGAGGATAATGTCCCGGAAATAGTCGAAAAGACCCTTAAAAACAACGAGTTGATTAAATCTCTAATCTTTAAAGACCCAGCCACCAAGAAGAAAATCACCCATGAACATGAAATCCCTTTTTACAAACTCCAAAAGAGAATCATTTTCGGTAGCAATGGCATGATTGACCCCACCAGCATTGAAGATTACATAGCGGTGGGTGGTTACAGGGCACTTGAAAAAGCCCTGTTTACTATGACTCCTGACCAAATTGTTGACCAGGTAAAAAAATCGGGATTAAGGGGTCGTGGGGGCGGCGGATTCCCCACCGGTATAAAATGGGAGACCTGCCGTCATCATGATGGAGATAGATTTGTCATCTGTAATGCTGACGAGGGAGATCCCGGTGCCTATATGGACAGAAGCCTTTTGGAGGGAAACCCTCATATTATCGTGGAGGGAATGATCATTGGGGCCATAGCCATCGGCTCCCATAAGGGATTTGTCTATGTGCGGCACGAATACCCATTGGCAGTAAAAAACTTATCCATTGCCCTGAAAAGGGCGGAAGAATTGGGTCTTTTAGGCAAAAATATTTTAGATTCCGGTTTTGATTTTGACATTCATGTCAGCCGTGGAGGCGGGGCCTTCGTATGTGGCGAGTCAACAGCTTTAATGGCCTCTCTTGAAGGTAGACCGGGAAGACCAAGGGCAAAATATATACATACTGTGGAGAAGGGTTATAGACAAGGCCCCTCTAACCTGAACAATGTTGAAACCTGGGCCAATATTCCAGTAATTATCAACAATGGTGCGGATTGGTATGCTTCTATAGGCACCGATAGAAGCAAGGGCACCAAGATATTTTCACTGGTTGGGAAAGTGGTGAACACGGGTCTTGTAGAGGTCCCCATGGGAACTAGTTTACGGACCATTATATATGACATCGGCGGCGGTATCCCCAAGAAGAAGAAATTCAAGGCCGTACAAACCGGAGGCCCTTCAGGCGGGTGCATTCCTGAAAAATTTTTGGACCTGGGAGTGGATTTTGATGAACTAACAAAAGTGGGTTCCATAATGGGCTCGGGCGGTATGATCGTGATGGATGAAGATACCTGCATGGTAGATGTGGCTCGTTATTTTGTGGATTTCCTCAAAGAAGAGTCCTGTGGTCAATGCAATCCCTGCCGTGAAGGGATCAAGCGAATGCTGGAGATCCTGACCGATATCTGTAAAGGAAATGGTAAAGAGGGAGATATTGAACTTCTTGAAGAACTGGGAACCATGATCAAAAATTTTTCACTGTGCGGACTGGGAACATCGGCCCCCAACCCGGTACTCACAACAATAAACTATTTCCGTGATGAGTACGAGGCCCATATTCAAGACAAGAAATGCCCGGCAGGGGTATGCAAACCCCTTTTCCATTACGAGATTGACGAAGAAGCCTGCAATGGCTGCCGTCTGTGCGCACTTAAATGCCCGGAGAAAGCCATAACCGGTGAGAAGAAAAAACTCCATGAATTAGATCAGGACAAGTGCATTAAGTGCGGCATCTGTTACGATGCCTGTAAGTTTAATGCCGTTGTTATCAAATAGTATAGTGTTCAAGAAAAACTTCAGGGACAATTAATCCTGAAGCGAGATACAATAGGTTGCGTGTCACGGGTTTCAAACACGCAACACGTAACTCGCAACCCACATCAACCTTAATTTCTTGATCATTTAAGACTGAACCGGACAGAAACACTTTTTCAAAGAGATAGTAAGGGTACCTTATGATCACTTTTAAGCTCAATGGTAAAGAAGTTCAGGGAGAAGAAGGACAATATATCCTTGAAGTTGCCAGGAAATACGGAGTAGACATTCCAACCCTGTGCTATCATGAAGCTTTAGAACCGGCAGGAATGTGCCGCCTTTGCACTGTAGAACTTTTCGATGGCCGAAAAACCCGGTTTGTCACCGCATGTAACTATCCCATATGGGAAGGCATGGAAGTCAACACGGACACTGAAGCGGTTCACCAGGGGCGTAAACTTATTGTGGAATTACTGCTTGCCCGCTGTCCGGATGTGCAGGTTATCAAAGAATTGGCAGCGCAATATGGCATCAAAGAACCGCGTTTTAAAAAGGAAGACGATGATTGTATTCTCTGCGGGCTCTGTGTGCGTATCTGCGAACGAATGGGAAACAGCGCCCTCGGCCTGACAGGGCGCGGTGTAGAAATGAAAGTGGATACACCTTTCCATATTCAGACAGATGTCTGCATGGGCTGTGGTGCCTGTGCCTTTGTTTGCCCCACCGGGCACATAAAGCTTGAAGACATTACCAGGCACGCCATTCAGCCCATCCCATCTGAGTATGATATGGGCCTTAAGGGACGAAAACCCATTTACGTCCCATACGCACAGGCCATTCCCAACACGCCCGCCATTGATCGGACCAAATGTATGCATTTTAAAACCGGTGGCTGTCAGATATGTTCTGCATTTTGTGGGACTAACGCAATTGACTACAGCCAGCAGGATGAGATCATCGAGTTAAATGTAGGTGCCATCGTCCTCGCCACCGGTTTTCAGCCTTTTGATCCTTCCAGATTTGTGGCCTATGGCTACGGAAGAAATCCAAATATCGTCACTTCCATGGAGTTTGAGAGAATACTTTCTGCATCCGGCCCCACTATGGGTCATCTTGTGCGGCCTTCGGATAACAAAGAGCCTAAAAAGATCGCATGGCTCCAATGTGTCGGCTCCAGGGATAACCACAAATGTGACCACGGTTATTGTTCATCGGTTTGCTGTATGTATGCCATAAAAGAGGCGGTTATCGCAAAGGAACATGCGGGGAATGATCTTGACTGTGCCATTTTCTTCATGGATATGCGGACACACGGCAAGGACTTTGAG
>JBDRPB010000229.1:0-8469 GCA_043809485.1 Pseudomonadota bacterium
GGTCTGTGGCCTTCTTGGAACTGCCGTGCTCAATGCAACCAAGGACTTCTTCCCGGAAAATAAGTTGGTCTCAATCACGCCATATGGGGATGTCAGGATCTGGGCAAGGACTCCCAAGGACAAACTGCGTTATATCTTTGTTGCTTATACCGATTACGAGGATGAAGCCGAGTATCTGGCAAAATACGCAATAAAGGATCTGGGATGCAAAAAGATCGCCGTGTTCTTACAAAATGACGATTTCGGCAAGATGGGCCTGGTAGGCGTAAAGAAAGGTCTGGACGCTATGCCGGGCAAGGCCAAATTGGTGGGTAGCGTTCCTTACGGGGTGACCGAGAGGGCTCTGAGTACCCATGCACTCAATCTCAAGGAAACGGGCGCGGACGCGGTCATTGTTTACTCCACCATGACACACGGTGCTCTCATTGTCAAAGAAATGGCCAAGATTGGATACCGTCCCAAAGTCCTGGTCACGTTTCCCCTTGGGGACCCCATTATGTACAAGATAGCCGGAGAAGTGTGGGAAGGAGCCTATATTGCACTCCCGGGAAATTCCGGAGTCCCGGGTGCTGAGCCCGAGGCCGACAAGGTCGTGGAAATCCTGAAAAAGTATAACCCCAAAATTGCCGGCATGGAGTACCTCGCCCTGTTTGGCTCTATATCCATGATGCACCTTATTGAAGGTCTCAAAAATGCTGGCCCTAATCTGACGACAGAATCTATGATCAAGGGTATGGAAAAGATCAAGAATTGGAGACCGGAAGGCATTGCTGCACCCGTGACCTATGGACCCGATCGCAGACACGGGGTAAACGCCTCACGGATAGGCCAGGCACAAAAAGGCAATCATGTGCCTCTTAATCCGTTTACCATCTTCAAGCCTCTCTTCTAAATTTAACATCGCGATGGGGGAACACAGGTGTGGGATCCCTCATTTGATGGGTTGAGTGCCGGTTACAGCGGGACTCAGCCCATCCCAAAAACATTTCCGTTTAAGACGAGGGGCAAAACTCACAGCCAACCTTTGTGTATTGGTGCCTTAGTGGTCAACCTAAACAGTTACTGAGAAATCATAAAACGAAAGAACATGGCTCTTCTGGAGATTGACGGGGTATCCATTAGCTTTGGTGGCATCCAGGCCCTGGCAGGCATTGATATCGAAGTAGAACATGAAGAGATTCTGGCTGTAATCGGGCCCAACGGGTCCGGCAAAACAACCCTTTTCAACTGTATCTCCGGTGTGTACCGACCGGATCGCGGAGAAGTTCTCTTTAAGGGGAAGGATCTCCTGGGGCTCTCCCCAGATTCCGTGGCCCAAAGGGGTATAGCCCGGACATTTCAAAATCTGCGCCTTTTCCTCCATATGACGGTCCTGGATAACCTTCTTTTAGGAAGGCATATCAAGTTCCGGAAAAATCCCTTCCATGCCTTCCTCCGGTTGCGGACAGAGGAACTGCGACACAGGGAGATGGTAGAGGAAATTATTGATTTCCTGGACCTTCAGGCCCACAGGCAGGCCAGGGTGTCGGACTGCCCTTACGGGGTTCAAAAACGTGTTGAGATGGGCCGGGCCCTTGCCATGGAACCACAATTACTCCTCTTAGACGAGCCCATTGCCGGGCTGACCTCAGAGGAAAAGGATGAGACGGCCTACCGCATTACCGAAATCCGCGGCAGATACAATACCGCTGTCGTCCTCGTAGAACATGATCTCAGGATCGCATCTAAACTTGCCGACCGCATGATAGCCCTCGATTATGGCCTGAAAATCGCTCAAGGTAGTCCCGAAGAGGTCCGGCGTACGCCGCAGGTCATCAGGGCCTATTTGGGAGACGAATGAACCATGGAACCTCTCCTCAAAATCGCCAGCATCGAAACCCTTTATTATGATCGTATATACGCCCTCCACGGCCTCTCTTTAGAGGTAAAGGAAAAGGAGATATTCGCGGTCTTAGGACCAAATGGAGCGGGTAAGACCACTTTGCTCAAGACCATTGCCGGGCTGCTTAAAGACCAGCCCAAAAAGGGCACTATTCAGTTCCTTGGAAAGCGCATCCACCGATTAGCCCCGGAGCGTGTCTCACGCTTGGGGATAGTCTATGTGCCTGAGGATCGAGGTTTGTTCAGGGAACTCAGTGTGAAGGAGAACCTGGATCTTGGCTGTTGGGGCCGAAAAGGCCACGGAATCCAGGATGACTTTGAATTCATTTTCAACCTTTTTCCCATTCTCAAGGACCGGGCCAGCCAGCAGGCCGAGACCCTTTCCGGGGGCGAGCAACAGATGCTTGCCATGGCACGGGCCATACTGCGCCGGCCCAAGCTTCTCATGTTAGACGAACCCTCCCTGGGACTTGCCCCCATAGTGGGTCGCCACGTATACGATGCCCTTTCCCAGATAAGCCAGGCAGGCACGACTATTCTTCTGGTTGAGCAGAATGCCAAGATGGCCCTGAGAATTGCGACATTCGGCTATATCATGGAATCCGGTCGAATTGTGCTGGAAGGTACGGCAGATGAATTGCAGGAAAACGAGGATGTGCAGGAACTCTACCTGGGTATCGGAGGGGATACGGTTTCACCTAAAGGATGGCGTTTGTATAAGAAAAGGAGGACGTGGTGATACAGAGCGAAGCAACCCACTTTCCTGACCTTTTTTTCCGCCAGGTGGATCGTCTCAAGGACCGTGTGGCCCTCCGGCACAAAGACTATGGTATCTGGAACCGGATCTCATGGACGGAATACGGCCAGCAGGTCCGGGAGGTGGCGGCAGGTCTTTTGGCCCTTGGGCTTCAAAGGGAGGACCGTGTGTCTATCTTAGGCGACAACCGGCCTGAATGGGTGATCTGCCACCTTGCAGCCATGACCGCCGGAGGAGTTACGTGCGGCGTGTATCCCACATCTGCCCCGGACCAGGTTGCTTATGTGGTCGGCCATTCCGAATCCAGGGTCCTTTTCGTGGAAAATGAAGAGCAGGTGGACAAGGTCCTCCAGATCACTGACGAACTCAAAGTAGCCCGGGTCGTGGTCTGGGATCCAAAGGGACTCTGGGGCTTTTCGCACGAAAGGATCATTTTTTTCGATGAATTCCTGGCAAAGGGCCGGGAGTACCTTCGTGACCATCCGGAAAGCTTGCCGGACAGGTTAAATGACATCAAGCCCGATGACACGGCCATGATTATTTACACTTCGGGCACTACCGGCCGGCCCAAAGGGGCCATGCTTTCCCACTACAACATTCTGAAACTCACCGAATCCTTCATGGAGGCCAATCCGTTCCATGAGACAGACGAAATGCTCTCCTACTTGCCCCTGGCCCACATCTACGAAAACCTCATATCCCTGTTCGGGGCCATCTGGTACGGCGGAACCGTGAATTTCGTGGAGAGTATTGACACCTTACCCCTGAATCTCAGAGAGGTTTCCCCGACCATATTCTGCAGTGTACCACGCATCTGGGAGAAATATGTCTCCATGATCATGATAAAAATGTCCGATTCAACCATCCTGAAAAGGGCTATGTACGGCCTTGCAATGAAAGTCGGCCTGCGTTATGTGCGCACCCAAAAAGGGAGCAGGGAACGGTTCTGGTTAGGGTTCCTGTACTGGCCCATGTATTGGTTAGTCCTGTACCATTTGAAGAGGCAGTTGGGCTTTGATCGAGTCCGGCTGGCCGTATGCGGAGCGGCTCCGGCCTCGCCCGAACTTTTTGAATACTTCAATGCCATGGGCATCCCTTTGAGAGAGGGCTACGGCCAGACAGAATCAACGGGAGTCATTGCTCTCCAGAGGTTAGAGCGACCGCGCTGGGGATATGTAGGAGAGCCCATTCCCGGAATCGAGGTCAAGATTGCTGAAGACGGCGAGATCCTGGCCAAAGGCCCCGGCGTATTTAAGGGATACTTTAAGGACCCCGATCTCACTGCCGAGACAATTAAAGATGGGTGGCTTCATACAGGCGATGTAGGAGCCATGGAAGATGGTTTTCTCAAGATCCTGGACCGGAAAAAAGATATCATTATCACAGCAGGCGGCAAGAACATCACGCCGGCCTTTATTGAAAACAAGTTGAAATTCGGTACTTATATCCAGGACGCCGTGGTCATCGGGGACGGCAGGAAATACCTGATCTCCCTTATCCTAATCGATGAAGACAATGTTACCAAATATGCCCAGGACAATAGGATCCCTTTCACCACCTTTGCCGACCTGACACAAAATGCAGAGATACGAAAGCTCATTGAAAGGGAAGTCTCAAAAGTTAACAAGACTCTTTCCAGGGTAGAATCCATCAAGAAATTCGAATTATTACCCAGGCGTTTTTACGAAGAGGATGGCGATGTTACACCCACGAAAAAAGTCAAACGGCGTTTCTTAGAAGATCGTTATGCGGACTTGATCGAGAAAATGTACAGAGGATAAGCCGGGATGGATCTGATAGAAAGTTACAAAGAAGAGCTACAGCTCATTCGCAAGCCCTGGACCCGGGTATGGGTGGGGCTCTTTGTGTTGCTTCTTCTTTTGCTCCCGTGGTACGCGCCGGAACATATCACCTATGTTGCCACAATTATATTTATTTACGCCATTGGTGTTCAGGGACAAAACCTTCTCATAGGGTATACAGGCCAGATCTCCTTTGGACAGGCCGGATTTCTGGCCATTGGTGCATTCGCCTTTGGGCACATGAGTCGTCTCGGCATGCCCTGGCCCATAGGACTTTTCGCCGCGGGTCTGGCAGCAGGGCTCTTCGGTTTAGTGGTGGGATTTCCTTCTCTCCGTCTAAAAGGGCCTTACTTAGCCATTGCCACCTTGGGTTTCGGCATTGCTGTATATCAGGTCTTTGTTAATTCCGAAGTGCTCTCTGGCGGGCGCATGGGCCTGATCATTCAAAAGATGACCCCATTCTTCGGGTTAACCGCGATCACCTTTAATTACTATTTCAATTTTCTGATCGCCCTTTTGTTTACACTTACCACTTATAATATTGTCTCTTCTTATATGGGAAGGGCCTTTATTGCTATCCGAGATAACGACATTGCGGCCGAGGTCATTGGAGTAAACCTGACCAGTTACAAGCTGCTCTCTTTTGCTGTTAGTTCTTTTTACACTGGAGTTCAGGGAGGGCTTTACGGCCTTTTCATGGGTTATCTGGAGCCCAACATGTTCACGTTTATGGAAGCCATTACCCTCTTTGTGGCCGTCATCATAGGAGGACTTGCTTCGGTGGAAGGCTCTATTATGGGGGCAGCTTTCGTGATTTTAGTACCCCAGGTCTTCAGCGCCTACAAGGAAATGGTGCCCGTTGTCTATGGAGTGACCATACTCCTTGTACTGATCTTTGAACCATTAGGCCTTTACGGCAGGTGGTTCAAGATGAGGCTATATTTCAGGAACTGGCCTTTTAGGTAGTGTTCATCCGGAAATTCTTTAAATAGTTTTTCTCTTATATGGGGGATGGTCAGGGTCAGGGTGGGAGTAAAGGAAATATGACGCAATTTTTACAGTACGTAATCTCAGGTCTCTCAACAGGTAGCATTTACGCCCTTGTGGCATTGGGATTAGCTCTGATTTATCGCTCTACCCGCATCTTGCATTTTGCCCACGGTGACGTTACTACGGCAGGCACCTTTATCGCATTTGCTCTCCTGGGACTCAATCTTCATTATTGGCTGGCTTTTATACTTGCCCTGATGTTCGGGGCTGCTCTTGCTATGACTTTCTATTTTTGTGTGTTAGTGCCTGCCCAGCGTCGCGAGGCTACACAGTTAGGCCAGATAATTTTGACCGTGGGTTTGGGACTAATCTTGCAAGGTCTTGTCTCCCGTTTTGGCGGGACAATGCCTCAATCTTTTCCTTTCCCCCTATCAGACACCAAGATCTACCAGTTCGGTGGTCTTGTGATCAGCCAGTTAAGCCTGGGTACCTTTGGCATTGGTTTACTTGCAAGCCTTCTGTTTTACCTTCTGGTGCAAAAGACACGGCTGGGATTGGCCATGCGCGCCACGTCCGAAAATCTTCCCGCGGCCCAGACCATGGGCATCCCAACACGGAGCATCCTGGCTCTGAGTTGGGGCCTGGCCGCGATTTTAGGCGTAATAGCCGGGTTATTTTTGGCCCCTGCCTTACTCCTTGACCCCTTCTTTATGCTGGAGCCCTTTCTAAAGGGCTTTGCAGCGGCTATATTGGGAGGCCTGAATAGTCTGCCAGGTGCCATTGTCGGTGGTCTTATTCTGGGGGTTGCGGAAAGTTTGGCTGGTGGTTATGTATCAATTGCCTTCAAGAATACCTTTGCCTTCCTCATTATTATCCTGGTGTTGCTCGTCCGCCCAGAAGGGCTGTTAGGAAAGGAGTTCAAGGAAAGGGTGTAGTGCCCGACACTGATCGCCATCAGGTAAATGCTAATTGTGAAGAACTATCCAATACTCCACCATTCCATATTCTATGTACGAGGCAGAAACTCAGGCCTGGGAGAGGCATGCGATTTCACAACTTGCTTCAGCATGCCGGAAGCACTAAGGACGACCGTTGTCTTTCCCTGTCCCTGGCCCCTGAGCCCTGTGAACTATTAAAGAATCCACGACTGAATGAGGACAACAATGAATTTTGATCTGACCGAAGAGCACCTGATGATTCAGGGTATGTGCCGGGACTTTGCCAGGGAAGTGATTGCTCCCCGTTCGGAAGAGATGGAAAGAACCGGGGATTTCCCTTACGACATAATGGATCAAATGGCCGAATTGGGGATGATGGGAATCCCCTTTCCTGAGACTTACGGTGGCAGCGGGGGCGATTGGGTGGGGATGCATGTCTGTATTGAGGAGATATCCCGTGGAGATATGTCTTTAGGTGCCCTGTTGGACGTCACCACAAGTATCGTGGGGCAAGAGATCTATGTCTTCGGAACAGAAGATCAAAAGAAAAAATGGCTGGTGCCTATTGCAAAAGGCCTTAAGATCGGCGCATTCGGGCTTACAGAACCCGACGCAGGCTCGGATGCGGCATCCATTAGGACAACCGCTGTTCTCAAGGGCAATGAGTGGATTCTCAACGGAACCAAACAGTTTATTACCAACATCGGACTCCGCCATGCATCCGTTCTTTTAGCCACTGCCATAACCGAGAAAAAAAAGGATGGAAAAAACATTATCTCCACATTTATCGTTCCCAGAGATGCACCGGGCTTTCAGTTAGGAGAGCGGTATAACAAAATGGCCATGCATGCTTCGGCCACCCACGGGGTCATCCTGGAAGACTGCCGCATTCCAAAAGAAAACCTGCTGGGGGACCCGAACCGCGGTTTTTCGCAGCACCTGGCCGTGCTCGAAACCGGCCGGTTGAGTATTGCTGCCGTGTGTGTTGGAGCGGCCCAGGCCTGTCTGGATGAATCATTACGCTATGCCAGAGAACGGATCCAGTTCGGGCAACCGATTTTCAATTTTCAGGGCATCCAGTTCAAGCTGGCGGACATGGCAGTGGCCATCGAATTGGCCAGAAACCAGTACCGTAAGGCGGCCTGGCTTAAGGATCAGGGCCGTAATCATACATTTGAGGCAACTGCTGCCAAACTTTATGCCTCGGAGATTCTGGAAAAGGTTGCCAGTGATGCCGTGCAGATCCATGGAGGATATGGATACATGAATGAGTATCGCGTATCCCGCATTTACAAGGCAGCCAAACTCCCCCAGATTGTTGAAGGGACCTCAGAGGTTCAGCGAATGCTTATCGGCCGGTATCTGGCACAATAAATCCTTAGCCAGATTGTAAAAGGCGACATCTATTTAACAGGTGATTCCCGGGTTATCACCTTTACATTGCAATCGGTCATGAAAGCTATTCTTTGAGAGAATTTCTTGAATCGGAAGAATTTAGACTTTAGGTATTGGCCATGGCCCAAATGCACCCTGATGATATTGAGGGTTACGAGAAGACCACTAAGGGTGAAAAAAGGGTTTTCAGGTTCATAAAGGAAGCGGCGAGACCTCACAAGGATTTCATTTGCTGGTATGAGCCTCCAATTGGAAGTACGGGAAAAGAGCCCGATTTTATTCTCTTCGGAAAAAAGTTTGGGCTCTTAGTCGTAGAAGTAAAGGACTGGACCGCCCGACAAATCATTTCATGCAATCCTCTCCAATTTACCATCCGCGTTTCAGGGAAAAGCCAGAAAAAGACCAACCCTGATAAGCAGGCCAAGGGTTATGTAAATACCCTCATGGAGAAATTAAACGAGTTTCCCTCTTTTCTTTCGGATCGCCCTCAATATATGGGTAAATTAAGGATACCCATTGGCAGGATGGTGATATTCCCAAACATTTCCCGGGACGAATATGCTGAAAGCAATTTTAAGTGGTTCATAGAGTCTGAAAGGTCCCTTTTAAAGGATGACCTTGATGCAACCGGAGAGATTCTTTGTGACACATCAGGGCGCAAGTTTCATGAAAAAATCTCAAAAGCCTTTCCGTTCCCCTTCAAAGG
>JBDRPB010000230.1:0-5312 GCA_043809485.1 Pseudomonadota bacterium
TGCGGCGTACAATCCATTCATCCGTGGTGTCCACTATGGTTTCAAGGTCCTTATTTGACAGTATTCTTTCGGGCATTGATGAACCTGTCCCAATGATATGTGCTTGCTGTATCATTCCTGTTGCCTCTATTCCTTAAAAAACCAAATACTTAGATTGCGGGCTGGAAGGCCTGTCTGATCAGAAAGAAAAGAATCTTGGCTGATATTCAGCATTATCACAAAAAATCCTCCTTTTGTCACCTTCAAGTGTTTCTCTGCGAAAGATAGAGGTGAAATATTAGAGGTAGCCGACGCCAATAAAATACTTCATGAAAATGCACAGCGAGCGCATTCCCCGCAGCTTGCTGCGGGGAATGCGAGCGAATACTGATATTATCAAAAAGTCCTTACATTTGGGAGATTCCCTGCAGCTTTCTGCAGGGAGCTTCAATATCACAGAACAGGAAAAGGCAGAGGCGCTTCAAACATAGCAAGAAAGAAAGCGCTGCACCATGAAGAAAATGTTGCTATTTCCGCCTAGAAGGCGTATATGGAAAGGTTAGTTGTTTAACGCCATGGCGGGACCTTTCTGATCACTAGCCCCTCCTTCGCTCTTAGCAATCCCCTAAAATTGCGGCGGCACCATCTGCAGCGCCAGCACGAAAAGGAGCGCTGCAGATAACATGGCTAGGGCACTGTATGCCCAGGGCCATACCGCATGTCGGAGTACAACATACTTTAGGTATTAGATCTTATTCTTAAAGCCTCAATCACGGTTGATATCATGGACAAGGAGTTCATTAGAAACATAGCGATTATCGCCCATGTCGATCACGGCAAGACCACCCTTGTCGACCAGTTTTTCAAGCAGAGCGGCATGTTCCGCGACAACCAGGTCATGATCGAAAGGCTCATGGACTCCATGGACCTGGAGCGGGAACGTGGCATCACCATATCTGCCAAGAATGGTTCTTTCCGGTACCGGGATTTTGTGATCAATATCATCGACACCCCGGGCCATTCCGATTTCGGCGGCCAGGTCGAACGGGTGCTGCGTATGGCGGACGGCTGTCTGCTTTTAGTGGATGCCCAGGAAGGCCCCATGCCACAGACCTATTTCGTACTAAAAAAGGCCCTGGCCCTCCAGCTCCCGGTACTGGTGGTGATCAATAAGATTGACAAGCCAGCGGCCCGGTTGCACTGGGCCGTGGACCAGGTATTCGATCTTTTCGTTAAACTGGAGGCTCCGGACAAACTGCTCGATTTCCAGGTGGTCTTTGCCTCGGCCAAGGCGGGCTACGCTCTCGACGATCCGGACGATCCCATTGACGGGGCCTCCATGGTACCACTCTTTGAAAAAATCATCGCCCATATTCCACCACCAGCCGGCGACCCGCAGGCGGTGCTCCAGCTCCAGGTGAATACCATCGATTACTCACCTTATCTTGGCAAGCTCGGGATTGGCAAGGTGTCAAACGGCTCCATAAATATCAATCAAAATATCGCGGCGGTAAAGCGGGACGGCAGCCTGGTGGCGGCCCGCATCACCAAAATATACCGGTTCGAGGGGGATCGCAAAGTACCGATCGAGGCGGCCAGCGCCGGGGAAATTGTGGCCGTGGCCGGCATGGACGACATCACCGTGGGCGTTACCTTCACCGACCCGGATGATCCCCGCCCCCTGCCGATTATCAATATCGATCCGCCCACGGTGGCCATGTTTTTTATTCCCAACAATTCTCCCTTTGCAGGCCAGGAGGGCAAATTCCTCACCTCCGGCCAGCTAAAGGAGCGCCTTTTCAGGGAGACCCTGTCTGATGTCGCCCTGAGCGTGGAATCCCTGGGAGCTGGCGCCGGTTTTAAGGTTTCTGGTCGCGGGGAGCTGCACCTTTCTATCCTTATCGAAAAGATGCGGCGCGAGGGATACGAGTTCCAGGTAACCCGGCCCCAAGTCATTATGCGGGAAGAACACGGCCAACTGCAGGAGCCTTACGAGGAATTGACCATTGATGTGGACGAACAGTATCAGGGTACAGTCATCGAAAAGCTTGGCAGCCTGAAGGGGCAGATGCTCGAGATGAGCCGCCCCAAAGAGATGGTCCGATTGGTCTACAAGATCCCGACCCGTGGCCTTATCGGGTTTCGCAGTGAATTCCTCACCGAAACCAAAGGTATGGGCGTGATGAACTATGTCTTTGCCGGCTACGGTCCCTTTGCCGGTGAGATGTTAAATCGTAGCCGAGGCGCGCTTGTGGCCAAGGATGCCTGCACCACGGTGGCCTATGCGCTCTTCAACCTGCAGGAACGGGGCAACCTCTTCCTGGGTCCCGGGGTGAAGGTCTACGGCGGTCAGATCATCGGTGAGCACTGCCGGGCCGGCGATCTGGTGGTGAACCCTGCCAAGGGCAAGCAATTGACCAACATGCGGGCCTCGGGCTCGGATGAAAACGTCATACTGACCCCGCCGCATCGCCTGAGCCTCGAGGACTACATTGCCTTTATCAACGATGATGAACTGGTGGAAGTGACCCCGGCCGCCATCCGGCTGCGAAAGCAAAATCAATCCGCTGCGGGGAGACGCATCCGTGAGGGGCATCGAGTTTCGGGGTCGGACTATGCCGCCCTTTAAAGGAAAAAGGCTCTCATTTGGATTAGCTCGAAAGGCGCGAGAGTTCTCTGATTCTGGAGTTTACTTGTAATTTTTCCAAGGACATTCTTATCACATTTTTGGCAAGCTCTTTTTGTGCCATGTATTTCTTGAAGAAAGAGTTTACTTCTTCTTCTTTTCCGAGTCCGCAGACCGGGATCACACTCGCAATAACTCTTTCATAATGCAACGGGTGGAATTGTTCTAGCACACTCGACTTCGTCCTGAACCAATCCCACATGAAAGGCGCCGCATACGGGTTGGCGGCCATTGACACTATCGGTATAAATTTATTGCGGTTTGGGGCCTTTTCCAAGGTATAGCGTTGGGCCTCTTTTATCAAGGCCCTGTTGCTGAAACTTCCTAAGGCCGTCAATATGTTTATCCGCTCATGCTCACTATCAGAAGAGTTAATCCTGTCTAGAAGCCATTCAAAGACCTCAGCGCCGCTATTCAGTGCACCTACCTGCATGACGCTCTTCATTATATCTGGATGGATGGCCTCTCCGCGCATAAGTTCCCTCAATTTGGTAAGCGCAAAGTCTTGGGCCTCTTTTGAACCATAGAGCACGGCATGCCAAAAAATCTGGTCCCGAAGGATAGATATTGTATGTTTTTCCTCTGGATTCGGGTCGAAGCCGATTTTCATAAGTATATTCTCGAGCAGTGATTTTGCGATGGAGGCGATCTTTTCTTTCCAATGTCCCTCCACGACCGTGTATGCGTGAAAAAGGTTGTGAGCTATACTGATGAGCGGAAGGAAGGTGTCCTCATCCACATAATTCGAAAGAAATTTGAGGTATTTGTCCAAGGACACGTCACCGCTTTTGACAAAGGCATAGAGGTCATTTTGAAGCCCCCACCTGTCATTGGGTGAAAGTACTTTACTCTGCACAAGTTTTCCCAGTTCGTCCAGGACATCGTCATCAACGTAAATCACACGGTAGAAACCTGTCTGCCCATCATTTACTTTGTACGTAACCGCGTTTTTCCCCAACCGAACTGTTGTGGTCTTGTTATCCAGAAGAGTTGTGACCAATTTTGAACGGCCTTGGTTATAGAAAATTCTGACAGTAATCGGAATAAGCCACACCTGGCATGACTCATTCGGTAAATACGTAAATCTTTTCTGGGTAAGAACAAGGTTGTCCCCTGTTTTCTTCACTTCCACAACAGGGAATCCATGCTGCTCAATCCAATTCCTCATTATCTTGGTGACAGGTTTTTCTGAGGCACTTTCAAATGATTCCCAAAGATCCTGGCTTGACGCACACGCGTATTCATGGGCGTTCAAGTAATGCCTGAGACCTTGTTTGAAGTTATTGTTTCCAATATACCCTTCAGTCTGCCTCAATATGCTTCCGCCCTTGCTATAGATGATAGGAGCTGTGCTTGTGTTGATGACGACGTGTTCTCCACCAGGGATCTCCATGGGAAATGTCTCGTGTAAGGCATCCCTGTCAAGGGCTGTGTCGGTTTGGGAATGGAGAAACTGCTCCCATGTATCCCACTCTGGATGATAACAGTTTACCACGCCATAACCAAGGTAAGTGGCGAAGCTCTCGTTGAGCCAAAGGTATTTCCAATCAACAGGGGTAACTAAATTTCCAAACCACTGGTGCGCTATCTCATGGGCAATAACCTCACAAATCCTCTCCTCACCAGCCTTGGAGGTCCTGCCCGGATAATGGAGGAGCAAATTCTCGCGGAATGTGATAGCACCCCAATTCTCCATTGCGCCGAAAGCGAAATCCGGGATTGATATGAGGTCGAGCTTTGGAAGGGGGTATTTGATTCCATAGTACTCTTCACAGAATTCGAGGCACTTCCTGCCGAATTCGAGACCAAATTGCGCATACTTTTCCATGCCCGGCATTGTTGCTACGCGAACTCGGAGATCTTTCGAATCTTCAAGGAACTCAAACTCACCTATCCCGAAGAAAAGGAGGTATGTGGACATCCTTGGCGTTTGCTGAAATGTTACTGTTTTTTTCCCGTTTGGTAAGCGGCGTTCTCCAGCAATTGGCATGTTGGAGATAGCAGTCAACTCGTCGTCAACAACCACTTCCATGTCAAAGCTTGCCTTCATGACCGGGTGGTCAAAGCAGGGAAAGGCCCTTCGCGCATCACTCTCTTGAAACTGGGTGATGGCAATATATTTTGTCTTGCCTTTATTCACGTATTTGCTTCTGTAAAAACCGGCCATTCGGTCATTTATATTTCCAACGTAATCTATCTTTAAGTTGACCTTTCCTGCTACCTCATTGGGCAGATAGACAATTAGCTCTTCTTTCTTGGGATTGACATAAAAAGGACAGTCAAAAAATCCAGCCTCTGTCCCGATTTTGCAAGTCGAGATGGCCAGTTCCAAGACATTTAGAGTGATTTCATTGACGGGCGTCAGGGTTTCCATGAATATTTCGGTGTGCCCGCTAAACCTGAAGTTTTCCAAATCAGGTTCTAGAGAGATCTTGTAGTTTATTGGTTTCAAATCGCCCATGAGTGTGCCTTTCAAACGTTTTCTTCAATCTAAAAGTGGTTGCTATGAGTTGGGAACAATAATCAAAATTAGTAACACTTTAGCTCTTTTCAATTTTACAGAGTCGGTTCATGGGTCCTTTTCCGGAGTGACCGGCGGGAGGCCTTCGTCATTTCAAGAAGTTACGCAATGGGGGACCCCCTGGCC
>JBDRPB010000231.1:0-3541 GCA_043809485.1 Pseudomonadota bacterium
TAAATATTCAGCAATAAGATAACGTATGATATTGGAGGAAAATAAACCATGCGGTTTGATAAATTTACCTTAAAAGCACAAGAAGTCATACAGACTTCACAACAATTAGCCGAAAGGTTTAACCATCAACAGATTGAACCCGAGCATCTTGTGATAGCGATCCTGGAGCAAACTGAGGGCGTAATCCCGTCCCTCTTGGGGAAAATCGGGGTTGACCAGAGGCGGCTTATGGAATCTTTTGAAGCTGCTTTGGAAAAAACTCCCCGGGTTTCCGGGTCAGGCGTGGGTCAGGCCTACATCTCACCCCGTTCCAAGGCGGTCCTGGACAAGGCCTTTGCTGAAGCCGAACAGATGAAAGATGAATTTGTGAGCCTTGAGCATATCCTCTTGGCCGTGACAGGGGAAAAAGAGGGGGAGGCGGCACGACTACTTGTGGTTGCAGGGATTACCAGGGATATGATCCTGAAAGCCCTGGTTGACATCAGGGGTGGTCAGCGGATTACGGATCAGAACCCTGAAGACAAGTACCAGGCCCTGGAGCGCTTCAGTCAAGACCTGACCGCGATTGCTTCAAAAGGGGATCTGGATCCAGTGATCGGTCGGGACGATGAGATTCGGAGGATTGTCCAGGTCCTGTCAAGGAGAACCAAAAACAACCCTGTGCTAATTGGCGAGCCGGGGGTTGGCAAAACCGCCATTGTGGAGGGCCTGGCGCAGAGAATAGTCCAGGGAGATATCCCCGAGACCCTGAAAGATAAAAGAGTAGTGGCTTTGGATATGGGGGCCCTTGTGGCCGGCGCGAAATACCGCGGTGAATTTGAGGATCGGCTCAAGGCCGTGCTCAAAGAGGTGATCGATGCACATGGACAAATCATCCTCTTCATAGACGAGATACATACTATGGTAGGTGCCGGTGCTGCCGAAGGGGCTGTGGACGCCTCCAATATGCTAAAACCTGCCCTGGCGCGCGGCGAATTAAGGTGCGTGGGCGCCACAACCATAAAAGAATACAGAAAACATATTGAAAAGGATGCGGCCCTGGAGAGGCGCTTTCAACCGGTTATGGTGGAAGAGCCTACCGTAGAAGACACTATTTCAATCCTGCGCGGACTAAAGGAAAAATACGAGGTGCATCATGGTGTGCGTATCAAGGATTCAGCCCTTGTAGCTGCGGCCACATTATCACACAGGTATATTACGGATCGATTTCTACCTGATAAGGCCATAGATCTCATGGACGAGGCCACGTCCAAGTTAAGGATTGAAATTGACAGCCTGCCGGCAGAGATCGATGATATTCAGAGAAAAATCACTCAACTCGAAATAGAGAAAGAGGCCCTAAAGAAAGAAAAGGACCAGGCATCCAAAGATCGACTCAAAAAAATTGAGAAAGATTTGAGCGAACTAAGGGGGCAAACCGATGAGATGACCGCCCACTGGAAAAGGGAAAAGGAAACCATCTCCAATATCAGGAATATCAAAGAAAAGCTCGAGTCCACCAGATCTGAGGCCCAGATTGCTGAGCGACAGGGAGACCTCACCAAGGCTGCGGAACTCAAGTATGGAACTCTTATAGAGCTGGAGAAAAGCCTGAACGAGGAAAACAAGAAACTTGAGGAACTCCAATCCGATCAAAAGATGCTCAAGGAAGAGGTAGACAGTGAAGATATTGCAGAAGTGGTCGCCAAATGGACCGGAATCCCTGTCTCACGGATGATGGAAGGTGAAAAAGAGAAGCTTTTAAACATGGAGGAGCGGTTAGGCCTGAGGGTGATCGGCCAGGAAAAAGGAATCATTGCTGTGGCCAATGCAGTTCGCCGAGCTCGTTCCGGATTGCAGGATCCCAATCGACCAATAGGGTCTTTTATATTTTTGGGACCTACCGGCGTGGGCAAGACAGAACTTGCCAGGGCCTTAGCGGAATTTCTTTTTGACGATGAGCAGTACATGGTGCGCGTTGACATGTCAGAATACATGGAAAAACACTCAGTTGCAAGGCTCATAGGCGCTCCCCCGGGCTATGTGGGGTATGATGAGGGTGGCTACCTGACAGAGGCCGTGAGAAGACATCCATATTCTGTGGTCCTATTCGATGAGATTGAGAAGGCTCATCCCGATGTGTTTAATGTCCTGCTCCAGATCCTGGACGACGGCAGGATGACAGATGGGAAAGGCCGGACGGTGGGTTTTAAAAACACCGTTCTTATCATGACCTCCAATGTGGGAACACAGTGGATACAGGAATTGGGGGACACAAACAGCTCTGAGATGGAAAAGCGGGTGATGGATGCTCTCCGGTCCACCTTTAGGCCTGAATTCCTGAACCGGATTGATGAGATCGTAATCTTCAACTCACTGGGTCCCGAGGAAATCAAAAAGATCGTGGAAATCCAAATGGGACTTTTGGCTAAGCGTCTCGAGGCCAGCAAGATCACCTTAGAACTTACGGATAAGACAAAAGAGTTTCTTGCCAATTCCGGGTTTGATCCGGTGTATGGTGCAAGGCCCCTCAAGAGGACCATTCAGCACCTTGTTCAGGACCCTTTGGCCATGAAAATCTTAGACGGATCTGTTAAAGAAGGGGATCATTTGAGAATGGATGTAAGGGACGGTAATTTAGTTTTTCAATAAATTTTTATGGAAGTTAGCCGGTTAGCAAGTTAACCGGTTAACGTCTAAATGCTCGATTTGGAACTTAGGGGCTTCGCCCCAATTGGAATGTTGGAATGATGGAACGATGGGTTCTGGAAAAATGGGGTAGTCGGATATTGACAACACTTCTCTTGACAAGGAGGTGAAAAGTATCCATAAACGGGAAAATTCTTTTCAAAACCCAATCCCGCTCAAGACGGGATCTTCGACTTTCCAATATTCCATCATTCCATTATTCCATGTCTGAGACAAAATCACCAAGCCTCAATAAACACCTATAATTTTCCCGCCTTGGCGGGATAGAAATTCCGAGACGTTTAGTTAGGTGGACGGGATCCAGTCGCCCAGAAAAATGGATAAAGAAAACAAAATAATGGAAACACAGGTCTCCCATATCATGGAATTGCTTAAGGAGTCGCTCCTTATTTATGAAGAGATTCTGTCAGGTATCTCAGAATTCGAACCTGAAAAAATGGCGTGCGTATCTCAGAAAATCCGCCTGTTAAAAAAGGAGACAGAGAATCATGAAAAAGCGCAGGCACAGCAGATATCTTCTGCAGACATTTCGCTTAGCAAGAAGGTATCCTCAATCCAGGAAAGTGTTACAGACGATAAGGAAATAAAAGATAAACGCGATTTGGTAATATCCAGTCTCTCCTCCGGTTCAAGATACGGTTACCTTCTTAATAATAAGATCGTGACTTCCGACCAACTGCAAAAGGCACTGGCTATCTCAAAAAAAACAAAAAAAAGTGTAGAATTTGTTCTGATTGATCATTTCAAGGTGAGGAAAGAGGAGGTGGGGAAATCTCTCTCGCTTTTCCATGACTGCCCTTTCAAAAGTTTTGACCCCGATGTACCAATACCCGTTGAGCTTATAAGAAATCTG
>JBDRPB010000232.1:0-5533 GCA_043809485.1 Pseudomonadota bacterium
CCTCTCCCTTGAAAACGTACCTCAATCATACATTGAGCCTCAATTTTCTAAAAGAACTCTTCATTAAAACTTCACCATCAAAAGATATTAGACAGGATAACAAGATACACATGATATTAATCAAGTAAATCAATAACAAAGAAAGGACTTTCAGGGTGCAATAAAAGATCAACAAGATAAAAAAAATCATGTCAATCCTGTTTATCCTGTCTAAAATGTAGCTGAACTATTTCCTTTTTCTTTCTTGATTACCCTGATATCGGTTATTCTTGTTCCTGGATATTGACCCATTTCGTCCTTCTCCAGGTATTTCACCATATCCCAAAGGGTATTCAATGCAATGGAGACACCTACGAGGGCTTCCATCTCAACACCCGTCCTCGCCTGTGCCCTCACAAGACACCTTACCTCAATGGTTTCCTTTGACACCTCGAATGTCACCTTCACTGTATCAAGAGGGATCTGATGACAATGGGGAATCAGCAGGTGGGTCTGCTTTGCCGCATTCATCGCAGCCACCTCCGCCACCAGCAGAGGATCTCCCTTTTTTATCTGATGGGTCCCAATCTTTTCTATAGTGTCAGGAGAAAGGAAAATCCTTCCCCCCGCCTCTGCCTGGCGTCTGACTATAGCCTTTTCAGTAATATCCACCATACCCATGGTTCGTCCTCCGGATGATAGCTTTCAGGATATTTTTTAATTATCCAATTACATTGTTTTCAGAGAAATACTATTCCAATAATTACGAGAAACTTGATACTTGATACTCGAAACTGGATGATATCGTGATATCAGTTGTGTTTCTATTCTGGTGAAACTCCGCCTCACTGGCCCGTACCCCGCTTATCGGGATTAAAATCTTAGTCCATATGGAAGCGTAGTTTCAAGTTTCCAGTTTCAAGTATCGGTATACGTCCAAACCTAAGCGTTCTTAGCGTCTCTGCGGTTTAGCAACAGTTAAAAAATCTCTTTTTTGGTCGTACCCTCCTTTTTAATGCGATCTACAGCACTGGCAAGGGCAGGAAAAACATGCTCGCGGGTGTCTCCACCTATTGCCACTGCCATGATCTCATCCCCTACCTTCAGTGTTCCTTCACTAACTTCAACCAGAACTTCAATAATGCCTGGCATTTCCTTTATTTCACTAACTACATTATCAATTACGTTCCGGTCAGATCCGATCTCAATACCTGTCACTTTCCGCCCGTCAAGGGACGTCTCCCGCACCACTCCCAGATGACTTGCAATCATGCCCATCTTGGGATAATCGGGATGCTTCTTGATGGTTTGGATCATCCTGTTTATGTCCATTTCAAACTCCTTTGTCTTAGGTGACATGGGAACAAAGATCCCAGGGTTTATTCCGATATGGAAAACTTGGTCCTCAGGGCCAGGTCAGAGCAAAATGGCTCTGCATTTGTATGGTTTACTTGGAGTATTGGAGTTGTGGAGTGCTGGAGTACTGGAACACCGCAAGAGGCTGATGATTTTTCCGAAATAACATTTTTTTTGTGCGATCCATATGTGGTCAATGCTCTTTATCATCACTCCATCCCCACTACTCCATCACTCCATGAGCAATTGAAGTTCGGGTAAACTTATCCCCTCAGGGGTAACCCAAAGCCGGGCCCTCCGGACCCGGATCTTTACTTATCAGCATCTCCATTAGCCTCATCCAGATTAAAAAGCTTTCTCGTCACATCGAGATACATATTCAGGGATGGCCTGTCTGCCTTTCGTTTTAGATAGACGATGGGGTCATTAATAACCTTCTCAGCAATGGATTGCGTCAGACTCCGGATTGCCTTGTTTTGGGAAGGCGTAAGTCCACCCAGGGCTGAACTGCTTTTCTTAAGCTCCACATGTATAATGTCTTCCACCTTCTCCCTCAAAGAAACAATCGTCGGCACCACTTTAAGTGTCTTGAGCCATTTTTCGAACTTGACCACCTCTTCCTGGACAATGCGCTCGGCCTTAATGGCCTCCTGTTGTCGCTGTGTTATGTTTATCTCAATAACCCCTTTGAGATCATCAATGTCGTAAACATACACGTTCTCAAGATTGTTAACCGCTGGCTCAACGTCTCTTGGAACTGCTATATCAATGAAAAAAAGAGGGCGATTGCGTCTTTTTCTGAGAGATTTTTTCACCAGTTCATGGGTAATCACATATTCTGGCGCGCTGGTGGAGGTTATCACTATGTCCACCTCCAGGAGTTGGGCGCCAATTTCATCAAACGAAACAGGGCTCGCATTGAACAGCTCCGCCACCTGCACGGCCCGCTCAAAAGTTCGATTGGCCACAGCCATTTTACTCACACCATGGGTCATCAGGTGTCTGGCTGCTAATTCAGCCATTTCCCCGGCGCCTATGAGGAGCACCTTTTTTCCATCCAGAACATGGAATATCTTCTTCGCAAGCTCAACTGCGGCGTAGCTGATGGAAACCGCCGCCTCACAGATATCTGTCTCCGTCCTAACCCTTTTGGCTACATGAAAGGCCCGGTGCATCAAACGATTCAGGATGACACCGGAGGTCTTTTGTATGGTAGCCTGTCCATAAGCTTCTTTTATCTGTCCCAGTATCTGGGGTTCCCCCACTACCATGGAATCAAGACTCGAGGCCACCCTGAAAATATGCCTCACGGCATCCCTGTCTTCGAAGGTATAAAGACTTGATGAAAATTTTTCCTCAGGCATATTACCCAGCCCTGACATCAATGAAATTACCGATTTCTTAGCCTCTCCAGCAGCTTCAGTTGTAAACAAGGCCTCTACACGGTTACATGTAGACAGAAAAAGCCCCTCACCGACACATTCAAGATCCCTCATGCAGGCTAACGCCTTAACAGTATTGTCCGGCTCTGCGGCAAGGCACTCTCTGAGCTCAACAGGTGCTGTTTCATGGTTCATACCGATGTTGATGATTTTAAACATATAGCTTATCGGGCTCCCAGGCTGCTGAAACTATGGTACCCGCCTAACCAAAAACTGGCCCCTACAAAGGTGAAAATCAATATGCAGAAGCATATAATAGACATTAAGGCTGCCCGCCGGCCTCGCCAGCCAACAACCAGTCTTTCGTGAAGAAGTGCCCCGTAAAAGAGCCAGGTGATCAGAGACCACACCTCCTTGGGGTCCCATTGCCAATACTTACCCAGGGCGTATTGAGCGTATATGGAGCCAGTTATCATTCCAAGAGTCAAAAAAGGGAAACCATATATTAGAGAGTAGTAATTTATGGAATCGAGGGTTGCCAGAGAGGGGAGCCTTGTATAAACAGACCCCAGGCGTTTGCGCTTGATCTGATGCTCCTGGATCAGATACATGATTGCGGCCAGGAATGCGATGGCAAATAGACCATTGCCAATAAATACAGTCCCAACATGAACAGTGAGCCAGAGACTCTTGAATACCGGTTTTACAGGCCCTTCCACCCAGGGCATTGCAGATGAAATAATCATCAAAAAGGCCGCCAAAGGCGCGACAAAAGATCCCAGCACCATGAGTCTGAATTTTATCTGGAAAATGAGGTAAACGAAGATAATGCTCCACGAGAAAAATCCGAGAGCAGATTTGAGGTCCAGGACCGGCGCAGTGCCCAGGGAGTAATATCTATAACTAAGAAATATGGTATGACAGATAAATCCGGCGACAAGAATCCAGTACGAACACCTGAATACCCACTTTTCCTGTTTAACAATATAGACAACAAATCCCCCTGTAGCCAACAGCTCAAAGAAAAGCGCCATGTTAAACCATAGATATATCATAAGGAATTCCTAATTAAGTGAGCTAAAGTGTCTAAAGTGAACTAAAATGAACTAAAGTTTGAATTGAAAATACGTAGCTATTCAGGTTCTGAGTTCACGGTTCTGGGTTCACGGTTGGTCGCTTTGAGCTCTTCATATTTCTTGAGATAGGTGATGAATCCACTAACAGTCCCGCCGCGGGATTCGTCTCAGAATCGAAACCTTCGGCAATACTATGCATCGATGATCCGGCAGCATCTTGTATCTGTTTCTTCAACCCGTAGTCCTTCGCAAATCCTGGCTTCTTCGTCAGTCTGTACACTTTTCGAGGCAACTCGCGTGCCAGTTGCCTAGCCTCAATATCTTCAAACCGTTCGATCTTCATCTCTCTTCAACCATGAACCGTGAACCTGAGTAGTTTCCCCGATAAATCGGGATTTCCGCTCCGCTCCAACAAGTTTCTAGTTTCCACAACTTTAGGCATTTTAGTTCACTTTAGACACTTTAGGCACTTTGTTATAGCCAGATCCCCGGGCAGAATACGCCTCAGGGTGGATTCCACCTCAGCCATATCACCCTGTGCCAAAGATTTTAGTATATCCGAATCAACGATTTCATTGAAAATCCGGCTCTTTTCGTCCTGGGAAACCCCCATTGACAAAATTTCCTCGCGCAGGCAGCCCATCAAAGTAAGGAAGGTTTCGTATTCGCCGCCAAATTGCACCTCAAGTTCCTTCCTTAGTTTCTTTGCAAGGGCCGGGCTTTTTCCTGAAGTGGATATTGCAATCAAAAGGTCTCCACGATTGACAATGGATGGAACAATAAAATTACATTCAGAGGGCTGGTCAACTGCATTTATAAGCAAATGCCTCTTTTGTGCGCTTTCACTGATCTTACGATTCAACCGTTCATCATCCGTGGCGGCGATCACAAGAAATGCCCCATCTAAGTGTTCGTCCCTGAATTCCTCGCCAATGTGATTGATTTCTTTAGATTCAACCAATTCTTTAAGTTTATTGGTTAACTTCCTGCTGACAATCTGTATTGAAGCCCCAAACTTCATCAGAGTTTCAACTTTTCTCTGGGCAACTCTGCCCCCGCCCACAACGAGGACAGTTTTCCCTTCAAGCTCAATACAAACCGGGTAAAAACTCATTTAGTTTACTCCAGCTTAGATTCTTTTGGTATAAAAATGCGTTCTCGCATAGGGCGATTTGCCTCTACATGTAACAAAGTGAACTAAAGTTCGAAGTGACTAAAGTGAGCTAAAGTTATGGTACGCCTTCGGCTTGCTAATCGATTAAGATCGAGAATTGAATCCAAGAATTCAAAAGCCCTTGTTAGTCAAATATTCAATAGTCAATATTCAATAGTCAATAGTCAATCCTCACACGTACCTGTCAACCATATCAGTTATGAATTTCTCTACTCCCTGAATGCCCTCTTTTGCCTTGACCTCCTTCATGAGGTTTTTAAATTTTTCATAGGTCACCGGGTCACGTTTCAAGTCATCTGTCGAGCGGTACGCCCCTCCCCTGCGACCCACCCTGTATATAAGCCTTTCAGACTCTGGCAGTTCCTGGTAGGCTTTAACAACATCCAGCATCTTTTCCTTGTCTTCAGGCATCTTGCCAGTGACCTCCTCAAGTAGATTCATGATATGATCACTTGTTACGGTGCTGGTGATTCCATCCAGGTTCTCAATGAAAATCCGGATCTCTTCCGCCAGCATATCATCGGTCTGCATGGTAAAGGTGCCATCCTTAAGTTTCTCGTAAAGAG
>JBDRPB010000233.1:0-4562 GCA_043809485.1 Pseudomonadota bacterium
GGGATAAAACATTGTCATCAGCAAGGTATCAAAGCAAAAAGTGGAATTGAGAAATGAAGCAAATACAAGACCTCTGAAGGAACGAGTCTCGTCAGTTTGAGGTGCGGCTTCGCTAAAGTGGGAAGAGTAAGGAAATGGCCAGAGCCATCATGTTTTTGGGAACCGGCAGCGATGTGGGAAAGTCCATCGCCACTACAGCGTTTTGCCGGATATTTAAGAGAAAGGGTTACAAGGTTACCCCTTTTAAGGCCCAGAACATGTCCAACAATTCCTACGTCACAATTGAGGGAGGCGAGATCGGTCGGGCGCAGGTTGTACAAGCCGAAGCTGCCGGCGTGCTCCCTCAGTACACATAAATCCCATCCTCCTGAAACCTTCCACAGACCAGGGTTCCCAGATTATCCTTCACGGAAAGGTGTTCGGGCAAATGGATGCCTTAGCTTACCATGACTTCAAACCCAGGCTGAAAAATGCTATTATGGAATCCTATTACCGCCTGGCCAGAGAATACGACCTTATTGTCATGGAGGGGGCTGGAAGCTGTTGTGAGATGAACCTCAAGGAGAATGACCTTGTCAATTTTTCAATGGCAAAGGCAGTTGGCGCTCCCTGCATCCTGGTTGCGGATATTGATCGTGGAGGCGTCTTTGCACAGATAATTGGAAGTTATCATCTTATGACCCGAAAAGAGAGAGAGCTTACCATCGGATTTCTGGTCAACAAGTTCCGTGGAGATCCACGTCTTTTCTCATCAGGCATAGAATATATTGAGCAAAAAACTGGCAAGCCCGTTTTGGGTCTTGTCCCGTTCTACAAGGATATTGTCATCGATTCGGAAGACTCTGTTGCGGTCCAGGAGGATAAACGAAAACCCAGGCCAGTTGGTCCAAATACAGTTAATATAGGTGTAGTGAGACTTCCATCCATTTCCAATTTCACAGACTTTGAAATCCTCGACAGGGAGCCCTATGTGGTGGTCAATTACCTTTTTAAATCTCAAGAATTTTCAAGGCAATACGACTGCCTGATCCTGCCGGGCGCGAAAAATGTGATGGAAGATGGCGTCTGGTTGGCCCGTACAGGGTGGAAACAGGTCATTTCAAGATTTGCTAAAGGAGGCGGCAGAGTTCTTGGCATCTGCGGGGGTTATCAGCTCCTGGGAGAGAGGATCAAGGATCCTTTTGGTGTAGAATCGAAACGAAACCAAGTCAAAGGAATGGGGCTTCTCCCTATTACCACTATTCTGGAAGGTCAAAAAGTTGTCCAAAGGGTAACGGGGATCTGCTTGCTAAATCAAAAGCGGGTAAACGGCTATGAGATACATATGGGACGGACCAGATCCCTGGGCCGTGAAGGAGAGCCGTTCTTAAAGATTCATCCGCCCGGAGATAAGACGACCGGGACTGATGGCTGGTTTGTCAACGGGGGGCAGATTTCGGGCACCTATGTCCACGGCATTCTGGATTCCCCTGGCTTCAGGGGTGAGTTTATAAATACCCTTCGTAGGGCCAAAGGCCTGAAAGAGAGAGCCTCCAGTCAGGGGAGGCTTGCACGTTTTCACCAGTACGACCGCCTGGCCGATCACTTTGAGGCACACTGTGATGTAGAAAAGATCCTTACGTATTTAAGTGCTAAAGTGAGCAAAGGAACTAAGGTTTCGGATCAAGTAGTATAAAGAAGAGGGTCAAAAACATACTGGAGCGGCCGAATGACTATTGGTAACATTCATATCAATTGTTGATTCCTCTATCACGGTTATTAAATCTAAAATGTAAACTTTAAAACCTGGTCGTCCGTACCTGGTTTTCTTCTTACTTCGACGGACAAGTGAAAACGATCAACTGACATTGCTTGAGAGTAAGCCCGTGCAGGAAATGATGAATCAGGAATTAAACGTTGTTGTTATGCCAAATGGTTCGTTTCAGTTGGAATGGGCGGATACGCAGGATGCAATAAACAAGAGCAGCCGGCTGTTGCAGGAAGAAATATACAAACAGTTCTCTGCTGATGCCGATTCATGGCTCTTGTTTTTGGGCTTTTGCGATCACCAGGTCTTACTTTCCCCTTCTCTTGATTACTGGCGGAATTTTACCGGGACTTTTGCCAAGAGATTGTGCCAAACACCTGATTTGGAAATCCTACGTCATAAAGTAAAGGTTTTAGCAGAAGAAGATGAATTGAGGACCCATTTAGAGCGGGCCCCACTGATGATTGGGGCAGAATACTTAAGCATGGGATTGCTTGAGTCTGTATGGTCTGGATTAAACGATGCATTTACCCTTGCGATCAAATCCTATGGCGGAACTGTTGAAGATTTTATCAGGACTTACAGCCCTAATGTACATCTTGTAGGCAGGATTTTTTTTCATCTTGTTGAAAACAAGAGTGAAGATTATCCGTTTGCTTTTATGGCAACCTATTCCACCCGGCTGAACAGGCAGGGACGGTCCAAACATCTCCCCCTCAAACACGCATTGCAGGAATATGAAGACGATAATGAAAAGCTCTTAAAGCTTCTTGCAACGGTTCATATAGCCGAGAAAAAAAGTCCGCTGATTTCAGATCTTCTTGAAACCGGAGAACTGTTTCATCCCCTTGCCTGGACGTCAAAAGAAGCATTTTCATTTTTAAAGGAGATCCCTGTTTATGAGGAATCAGGTATTTTGTGCAGAATTCCAAACTGGTGGAAGGGCAATAAATCAAGTGTAAGGCTTAATTTCAGCGCCGGTGATTCAAAGCCCTCTTTTGTTGGCATGGATGCAATTTTGAATTTTAATGCCCGGTTGTTTCTCGGGGACACGCAGATTTCTGAAAAGGAAGCAAGACAATTATTGGATGAATCGGAAGGGCTTGCCTTCATAAAGAATAAATGGGTGGCAGTGGATCCTGAAAGGCTGAAACAGACACTTGATGCCTATGAAAAAGCGAAAAAGATGATGGGAGATGAGGGTCTGAGCTTGAAAGATGCCATGCGCCTGCAGCTTATGCCTGAAAAATTCTTAGGTATTCAGGACGCTGAGATAGAGAGCAGTGTCTCAAACGGGCAATGGCTGGAATCGGTATTCCGCAAGCTGCTGGACCCTGCCCTCATTACCTCAATAACACCTGACAAGGCATTCAAGGGCGAGCTAAGGAAGTACCAACAGAAAGGCCTGGACTGGCTCTATTTCTTGCATTCGCTCCGGTTCGGGGCCTGCCTCGCTGATGATATGGGCCTTGGCAAAACCGTCCAGGTACTGGCCTTTTTAAATAGATTAAAGTCCGATCTGAAAAAATCAGGGAAATCCCGCAAGGCAAGCCTGCTGGTTATTCCGGCATCCCTTATCTCCAACTGGGCCAATGAAATCAACCGGTTTTCCCCTAAAATCAAATTTCATATTGCACATCCCGGGGCGAACCCAAAGAAAAACGCCAGGATTGAAGACAAGAAATCATTGGACGCGTTTGATCTTGTCATAACTACCTATGCCCTGGCTAAAAGATACGAATGGCTTCAATCCTATCCATGGAACTACATTATCTTAGACGAAGCCCAGGCCATTAAAAACCCTGGCACAAAACAGACAAGGGCAATAAAGAAACTTACCTCCCAAAACAGGATTGTCATGACGGGAACCCCGGTTGAGAACCGGCTTTCGGACCTCTGGTCCCTGTTTGATTTTTTAAATCCGGGATTACTCGGAAATGCCAGGGAGTTTAAACAATTTTCAAAAGACTTGAGTGATGATCGCACAGGTTATTCAAGATTGCGCAGGCTTATCAGCCCTTATATTCTGAGACGGTTGAAAACCGATAAATCGGTTATTTCCGATCTCCCTGAAAAGGTTGAGATGAAAACATATGCCCCTTTAAGCAAGAAACAGGTCCTTTTGTATAAAAATATGGTTGAAGGGATAAGGGAGTCAATCGCCAAAACAGAGGGGATCCAAAGAAAGGGGCTGATCCTTTCTTCCCTTATGAAATTCAAACAAATCTGCAATCATCCGGATCAGTATCTCGGGACCGGAGGATTTGAAGAAAAAGACAGCGGCAAGTTTCTAAGGCTTCGTGAAATTTGCGAAACAATATACGAGAAAAGAGAAAAGGTCCTCGTTTTTACGCAGTTTAAGGAAATGACGGAACCACTTCATGATTTACTGGAAAGTATCTTTGAACGAAAAGGCATGATTTTACACGGGAGTGTGGCGGTGGGCAAAAGAAAAAATATTATTGAGCAATTTCAAAGTCAAAGCTATGTCCCGTTTATGGTATTATCCTTAAAAGCCGGTGGGGTCGGTCTGAATTTGACAGAAGCAAACCATGTGATTCATTTTGACCGGTGGTGGAATCCTGCCGTAGAAAACCAGGCGACCGACCGGGCATTCAGGATTGGTCAGAAGAAAAATGTTATTGTGCACAAGTTTCTGACTAAGGGCACTGTGGAAGAGAAGATTGATATGATGTTGGAAGAAAAATCGAAATTGTCGAAAGATGTTATTGCAAGCACAAAAGAGACCTGGATAACTGAAATGAAAAATGATGAACTAATCGATATTTTTAAATTGTCATTATAAAATCGCTTT
>JBDRPB010000234.1:0-6788 GCA_043809485.1 Pseudomonadota bacterium
TTTGATCCTGCCTTCACCAAGGCGATGGTTAAGGGCAAGACCATTGTGGAATTTGACAGCCAGTCTGAAGGTTGTGTGGCGGTCAAGAGTATATGGGAAACCCTGGCACAACGTCTTGAGATATGAAACAAAAGTTAAAAACTTGAAAGGAGGTAAATAAAATGCCAAGAGGAGACGGAACAGGACCCATGGGTGCAGGTCCCATGACCGGAGGAGCTCGGGGACTTTGCAATCCCTCCGGGACGGGCTTTGGACGTGCCCAGGGTTTCGGTCGAGGACGTGGTTTCAGGGGTGGTTTCGGACCTGGTTTTGGCCAGGGTCGAGGCTACGGGAGAGGCTTCGGCTGGCGTGGAGCTTATCCTCCTGCTGGAGGATCGTATGGACCAGACTACAATACCCCTTATGGGAGCCCTTACGCCATGAAACCCGAAGATGAGGCTAATATGCTCAAAAGTGAAGCCGATGCCGTAAAGAGTGAACTGGATGCCATAAACAAACGTATCGCGGAGCTCCAGTCGCAATCTTCGGAATCATAACGAGGGTCCAAATATCCGTCCGGGTCTCCAGGTACGTATTCAATTTCATGTTCCCTGGAGGCCCGGGATACCATGCGATTCAACCGCGCCCCTGGCTATCCAGGCCAAAAACCTCTTAAGCAACCCCGACTTTTCAGGTTTTTTTTGAGAATAAATCGTCTTTGATACTGAAATAACGTTATGAACCTTTGTAATGTTTAGCTTTTGTTTCATATCTCAAGACGTTGTGCCAGGGTTTCCCATATACTCTTGGCCGCCACACAACCTTCAGACTGGCCGTCAAATTCCACAATGGTCTTGCCCTGAACCATCGCTTTAGTGAAAACAGGATCAAAGGGGACCCTCCCTATCACACTTATGTTTCTTTCTCTTGCAAAGGCCTCAATGGCTTCTCCTTGACTGGGATTGAGATCAAACTTATTGACACACATCATTGCAGGAATCTTAAAAAATGCTGCTAACTCTGCCACACGTTCCATATCATGCCTGCCGGAAACCGTGGGTTCGGTCACGATGAGCACTGCCGTGGCCCCTCCCATGGATGCAATGACCGGGCAACCTATACCCGGAGGCCCATCTGTAAGAAGCAAATCCAGATTATTTTTTTCAGCAAGCTTTTTGCCTTCCTGCCGGATAAGGGTCACCAGTTTTCCTGAGTTTTCTTCCGCAATGCCTAATCGGGCATGTGCCATTGGTCCGAAACGGGTCTCAGAAAGATACCACTCTCCACAGGTATTCAGGGGAAAGTCGATAGCTTTCTCAGGGCAAAAATAATAACAGACACCACAGCCCTCACATTTAATGGAGTCCACCACAAAATCCTCGCTAATCGCGTCCCACCTGCACAAATCCCTGCACAGTCCGCACTCGGTGCATTTATCCTGATTAATGATCGCTGTACGCCCGGATTCAAAATCATGGTGTTCTTTGATTTCAGGATCCATGATAAGGTGAAGGTCGGCCGCGTCCACATCTGCATCACAAAGGACCTTGTTTTCAACTAATGAGGCAAATGCCGCAATAATACTGGTCTTTCCGGTCCCACCTTTGCCACTTATTATTACTATCTCTTTCATGAAAATTGCTCCTTTTAATCTTCATCCTGCGATTTTCTCTATACGATGATATAATTCCAGGAATTTTTCTTTCCATTCGGGCATCACATCGACGACCATATCTCCCCTTGAGTAGGCCTCTGCAATCCGCCGGTCAAATGGGATTTCCATCAAAATGGGCAGACCTTCCTGTTCAGCATATACCCTTACCTGATCATCCCCCATGTCTGACCGGTTGATGACCAGCCCGCTCGGAATCCCCAGGATCTTGACGGCTCCGACAGCTAACTTCAGGTCATGCAGGCCAAACGGTGTCGGTTCTGTAACCAACAAAACAAAATCCGCGCCCGTCATGGCAGCAATCACAGGGCATGAGGTACCCGGAGGGGCATCAATGATGGTTAATATGCCAGGGCGGGTATATTCTCGTACTTTTTTTATCAAGGGGGGAGACATGGCTTCGCCAACCCTTAATTTCCCATGTACAAATTCCAGCCCGTTTCTATGTCCCTTCTCGATTATGCCTAATTCCCGCTCCGTTTCTGTGATGGCCTTTTCAGGGCAAACCTCCATGCATCCGCCACAACTGTGACAGAGTTCATGAAACGGCAAGACCGTCTCACCGATAACGACAATGGCGTTGAACTGGCATATTTCCGCGCATTTTCCGCACAGGGTGCATTTGTCCATATCCACCTCGGGAACAGGGGTGGTGATGGTTTTGACCTCTTCAATGGTGGGCTTAATAAAAAGATGTGAATTGGGTTCTTCTACATCACAGTCCAGGATCTGGACGTCGGATTCAAGGGAAACGGCCAGATTAGTGGCCACAGTTGTTTTTCCTGTACCCCCTTTTCCGCTTGCTATACTGATAATCATACCTCACTCCTTTTTTAATCATTCAAGGGTTTCCCGCTAAAAGCGGGACTGAAAGCGGGATTCATGGTTATAAATTCACCTCACAAGGTGCTTATCTGTTCTTTAATGGTCACAGACATTGGCGCCCGCTACCAGGGTATTCGAAAGGTACTGGTTTGCCAGGGACTCCGGGGAATCCATGGGAGCACCGATGATTACCTCAATCCCCTTTTCCCTCAGAAGCTGCTGCGCGCTTTCTCCCATTCCGCCCACGATGGCTACATCGGCCCCCTGCTCATAGAGCCAGCGGGGTAGAACTCCCGGCTCATGGGCCGGCGGGTTGCGCATTTCCGTCTCCATTATCTTCCCATTTTGAGTCTCGATGAATGCGAATTGTTCGCAGTGGCCAAAATGAGCTGAAAGCTTTCCCCCGGACACAGGAACCACGAGTACTTTTGAGTCTGCTGAGCGCTTTTTTCTATCTAAAAATTCATTTTTCGATTCAGGGACAGGCTCTGACCTGGTCTCTGTCAATTTCACGATCTTATCCACTATTTTATTGAATTCCTGGGTGATCAAAAGCTTGTTATCGTCCAGAAGGCTCATATTCCCCGTGTCACCCTTAGATACCACCTCCAGCTCAAAGGGTAGTGACCCCAAAAGATTCAGACCTTCTTTTTTTGCGGTGAACTCCCCGCCACGGGTTTTAAATATATCAATCATTTCTCCGCAATGAGGACATTTGAGCCCGCTCATATTTTCCACCAGGCCCAGTATTGTCATTTTGACCTGACGGCAAAAATTTATGGATTTTCTGACATCAGCTAATGAAATCTCTTGAGGTGTTGTTACAATCACGGCTTTTGCGTCGGGTATGGTTTGTGCTATGGTCAGGGGCTCATCGCCCGTACCCGGAGGTGAGTCGACGATCATATAGTCAAGATCTGACCAGTCAATATCCGCAATGAACTGTCTTATAACCCCGATCTTAAGCGGACCCCTCCAGATCGTCGCTGAATCTTTATTTTCTCCCATAAGCGGTTCAATGGAAATCACTTCCATATTTGGAATATACCTGATCGGATGGGCTTTTCCCTCACTGATACCCGGACCGATATTTCCTTTCAGGCCCAGCATGCGCGGGATACTGGGGCCGTGAAGGTCCACGTCCATGAGACCCACCCTGTAACCCCTCTTGGCTAAGGCTACCGAGAGATAGGCTGCTACGCTGCTTTTGCCAACGCCCCCTTTGCCGCTCATGACCAGGATTTTGTTCTTTATGTGGCGCAATCTTTCCTTTATCTCTACATCCTGCTGTTTATGCTGATCCTGCTGGCTCATATTTTTATTTGCCATAAATCGTTAACCCCCTATTTTTTTTCTAAGGCATTGATGCTTGCTTCAATACCTTCAATCTGCTTACGCATCTCATTTGCTTGATCTTTCAGGCCCTTTAACTCATCCTCCTTTGACAACGCGGGGGGTGCGGGCTGGCTTGAACCACCCCAGGTTGAGCTGCCCATTCCGCGGCCCATACCTCTGCCTCCGCCCATACCCATGCCTCTGCCCATACCTGCTCCAGATCCCATGCCGTAGTGATCGGCCACATTGGGCGTACTTGTCGAATTAATTTTGCCTTTCGTGTACCTTTCTATAGCCTCTCTGACTGCCCCGGACTGCCCTACAAAAGTCTCAACCCCGGCAGCGGAAAGGGTCTGCACCGCATTGGGGCCGACATTTCCCGTTATAACAGCCTTAGCCCCTTTGGATGCCACAAACTGCGCCGCTTGAATGCCAGCTCCTCCTCCCAGGGCAATACTTCCGTTTTCAAATGCCTCAAAGCCCATGTCATCTGTTTCCACAATAATAAAATAGGCGCACCGGCCAAAGCGAGGATCCACCTGGGAATCTAAATCAGTTCCACTACTGCTTACAGCAATTTTCATATCCACTTCCTCCTATGATTAGTTTTCCTTTCTATATCCATTGTCGCGCCAGGTTCCTCATCCAGGCATTTGAAATTTCGAACTGGAAATAGCTCCCGTTAAATAGGCATCAATTACCTCGTCAACGGCGCCTGCGACAAAGGGGATAATTCTAATACCGCAGGTCTCAACCATGTTGGCAAACAGATCTGAAACAGCGCCACAGATCAAAACCTCTACTTTTAGATCTGACAGTTTCGCTGCCCTGGAAGAAGGCGACTCGCAATGAAAGGGCTCAAAATACCTGCCGGTTGCCGTTTGGTCAGTAATGTCCACAATAAGCAACGTGCGTGCGCAATCGAAGAGCGGAGAAATACGATTTTCCCAGACAGTTAAAGCCACTTTCATTCTCAATATCTCCCTCATCTTATTAGATTATAGCAAATCGTATGCCACGACTGAGAGAATGACTTGCCTATGACAAGAAAAGCTATATTATCACAGGGTTATCTGGCAATCAAGGTTTGTAAAGAGTAAATGGAATTTCTTGATTGAGTAGCGTTGATGCAACGATAGGGGGCTATTAGAGTTGCAATAATGCGACTCTAACGGGTTCGCTTCCGTTTAGTGCGCCCATCAGTTTTTGGAAGGTCAATGCCTAACATTTTTATTTTTCTAAACAATGTGCTTTTATGTATACCGAGGTCGCGGGCCGCTTCAAGGCGATTGAATTTGTTGCGTTTAAGCGCATCCAGGATCACCTGAGCTTCCACCGACTGCAGTGCCACATAAATTTTGGCGTGCGTGGCTGGTCTGAGGATCAAAGCCCTGAGGTTATCCGGCAAACAATGGGGTTCAATCTGCCCTTCAGGGCAAAGCACAAAGGCATGCTCGATACTGTTTTCCAGTTCCCGGATATTTCCCGGATAATCGTGCGACAGGAGAAGTGCAAGCGCCTTCTGGCTTATTCCTGCGACAGGCCTGCCACGCAAGCGGTTCAGCCTGGCAATAAAGTGCTTCACTAACATCGGAATATCTTCCTTGCGCTCGCGCAAGGGGGGAAGGTCCAACCGGACCACGTTAATGCGATAGAAAAGATCCTGCCGAAAAGTCCCCCTTTTTACCATGTCTACAAGGTTTTTATTTGCAGAGGCAATGACACGCACATTGGCTTTGACAGATTTTGTTCCTCCAAGTGGCTGGAATGTCCGTTCCTGCAATACCCTGAGAAGCCGCACCTGAAACGCAGCGCTGAGATCTCCGATTTCATCCAGCAAAATGGTGCCGCCTTCAGCAGCAGCAAAGTGCCCCGGCTTGTCTTTAGTAGCGTTGGTAAAGGCCCCTGCCTTGTATCCAAAAAGTTCGGATTCCAGTAAAGTATCTGGAAAGGCGCCGCAATTGATGGCGATAAAAGGTTTCCCCCGCCGCGGACTTAACTCATGAATGCCCCGGGACAATAGCTCCTTGCCGGTCCCTGTCTCTCCCTGGATTAAAACCGTACTGTCGCTCTGAGCCACCTGGGGCAGGATCGTAAATATCCTGTGCATGGACGGGCTGCGACTGACCATGTCACCCACCTGATAACGGGCATCCAGTTCCCTGCGCAGTTCCTCGACCAGGCTCATATCACGGAATGTCTCAACGCCGCCCAGGACTATGCCGCTTTCGTCCTTGAGTAGCGAAGTAGAAACCACAACCGGAATGCGTTGTTTTTTGCTATTCACTATATAAGCCGATGTATCCACAAAGCGTTTCCCCTCTTTCATTGTTCGGCGAAGAGCACAATCAATCTCACACATGTTGGAGCGGAAAACTGTCCAGCAGTATTTACCAAGGGCCTTATCACGCGGGATTCCCGTAATATCCTCAGCAGCATGATTGAATGAGGTGATACGCCATTCGTGATCAACGGTGAACACCCCGTCGGAGACACTCTCGAGGATGACGTCCGTGACATGGTCTGGTATTTGATATAGCTTATCTTTTTTCATCGCATGTATCAGGTAAAATTACTGAACCGTGAACCCCGGAATCTGAGTAGTTACCCCGTATTAAACAATTACAGACAAATGTCAATATTTCACGACTGTTCTTTATTCCCTCAATAGATAAGCTAATGCTGGGAGGGTGAACTTTCAAGCCGCTAAAATTCGAGGAAAAGGCAGGGCTATTTGGGTAGATTCCTTGGAATTGATGCTGAGGGCATGAAGTCGCAATTTCACATATTATGCTTGATTAGATTTCCCAGATGGCAGGTAAATCCAGAACTTTTTCAGCTCAGTCAATAATAAGACTTATTTCAATTAATAGGAGCTAAAGGCCTCCACCTCACTCAATATCTGACGATAGGTAAAATGGTTCAGCGACATAGCACCCGAAGGACAAATGGCGGAACAGGCCCCGCACCCTTTACA
>JBDRPB010000235.1:0-4938 GCA_043809485.1 Pseudomonadota bacterium
TGGATGAAAATATGAACGATATCCATTATTGGCGACACCTACAAAGGGCCAGTGGTGGCAAGCTCCCCTGACAGAACATTACGGATCGAAAGCACCAGCAGTATTGAATTCAGCCGCGTCACGGAGTGGCGTCGGCTGCAGTGAGGGTTATGCGGCCGCTCACGACACCATACATTTTGCAGTCAGGTATTGAATGACACCTAGCTTGCAGACTATGGCACCGTTAACTAACCCGATGCCCAAACCCTCTGCAACCAGTAGGTTGACATCGCACTATTTAATATTGAATTTTAACTCTCTTCCCTTGAATCGAGTATCGATCACTGCGCGCCTTGTCGCTACAAGTGAATAAAGAATGTTTAATGCCCTGAGAGAATCAGGAACATATTGTGGTTTCCTTGATCCCTTTACTATTTCTTTAGAACTAATACCTTTCTTTCCCGTAAATCTTTTTGCGATATAATTTGCCGCATCAGCGTCCACGACATTGAAGTTTCCCGAGTTCGGCTTCGTTCGCGAAAATGTCAATATTAGAAAATGCTTTTTCCCCTCGAACACATAGTAAGTCTGCCTCACGGCTCCGACCTCACCGCGGTACAACAGCCCACCTGCAAGATCACGAATATTCATACTGCCTCCTTTCGTACATTTGGAATACCGATTCTCTATGTAATTTGTATGGCTAACGCAAGAAATTAACCGGGCCAGGCGCTTGCGCCTAGGTCCTGGTTGAACGAAAGGTTAGGCATACGGGATTCGCACTTCAAAGTCTTGGCCATCAGGAGACTGGCCCGAAATTTCAATAGCAACTGGCGGTGCCCCCCAGTCATCAGTGAGCAAGCGGTGAACAAGTTGCTTGCCCGTGTATCCCTGCGACTGCAGCGACTGTAACTCGCGCAAAAATCCAGATGCCTTTGTGAACTCGATCAGCCCACCATCTACTAACCGGACGGACACTTTGACTGTATTCATATACCTCCTGAGGAAATCTATCACGCAATCGGTCAATCAGTGGCAGCATCTGCTTTATTTTTTTTGGAGTTCATCGCACCACCACCCCGGCTAATGACTTCATCGAGGTAGTCATCTATTTTATATAAATCTCTGGCCTCGTAGTTCTTGAGTCGATCCGGCAGTTGATCTATGTCGCATCTATGCAGGATCGGCGTGATACGCCGTTGAAGAGCCCAGGCGATTCCCCATTCAGTAATCACCCATTCGCTCTTGAGGCTGTCCTTAGAAACTATAACTGCCATCTCTCTGCTGTCGAGCAGAGCCTGTCTTACTTCCTCCGCCCAGGTGTCACCGGATGACAGGTCACGAGCTGAGCTATAAAGAGATATGCCACGCTCCCTCGCCTTATCAGCAATATGCTCAGCTTCTTCGGTGTTCCGATCTGAATGGCTTAGGAACACATCGAATCTAGTCTTCTTCTCATGAGTATTTTTGGCTAGCCAATTAACACAGTTACCAAACAACTGTTGAATAACTGGGTGTTCGTATGTCTGAGGAAAATGGCCGAGGAGAAAGAAGACGATCCTCCCATCACCAACTTCCGTACAGCCACATACCGTAACCGGTCGCCAGAATCTTGAGTGACAGGGAATGCGGTCCCCGACATCAGCCGTTAGAAGGTTGCGTACACCAGGAGCGGTGTTAATGGCCCAGAACTCCTCTGCTAACTCAAAGGGTGGGATCTCGTGGAGAATAGGATGCGAGGAGTTCTCCTTCACTGGGACAACAGGGAATCGCATCAGTGGATCATTGGGATTACCTACTGCAAGGTGAAAGATGGCCTGAATAGTTCCCGCTTGATCCGTTGGTTGGTTGGTGATTGCTTCAAAAGCTAACCTCACTCCAGTGATGCCAGATATTTTCATATACCCTGACCCAGGAAACAGAGTGTCGTGAACGCAGAGAATTCCCCCACCTTGTTGTACAAATTTTATGATCAGTTCCTCATCAAGTTTGAAATCCGCCATCAGGCTATTGAGGATGATAACCGAAAATGTGTCCAGCGATGCCGGCACAGCATTGAGCGTAAGGGTTTCGATTTTTCCCATCGCCCTAAGAAAAGCTCCCGTTTTACCGGGGCATGGGTGGTTTGTAGGCTCTAGAATTAGAACAGATGTTGATGTGCCCACTAATCTACCTCAACTCAGAAATGAACTTGGGGGTACGCGAGGTTTAACACTTTTTGGGGGTTCACGGAAAGAGATCTAGTAATCTTGTCTAACACCTCCTATGCTTTTGAGTATTATGGTATGAAATCTACATCTTCCTATAGGGAATGTCAAACATGGACTTCAGCCAAAATCCACCACCAACTTTCAGCAAATCATGGAAGGCAGAGAGTTTGCTGACAATTTACATTCACCTCACTGCACAAAAAGAATCCTCGTTTACGCTGTAAAATCAATCATCATAAAGTGTTGGTGGTGGATTACGGTCAGGAAGTTGTCCTTACCCCCGCTCAGCAGAAAAATCCCCCTCCCCAAATTGCACCTTTCAGCCCATTATCCGCAAACCGGCAGAAAAGTCCACCGAATTGTTTCCCCTGATTTCCGGTCCTGACCGAGCCCTGATCACCGATCTCGTTGCGCCTATCGCTCCGGAGAAGGTCCGACCTCAGAGGGTGATTCTATCCGAGGGAGGACTCCAGTTTCCGGCTCGACGGGTGAGGATGGGGTGGCTCCCAAGGGGTGGGCTGGCGTGGTGCCTCGGTATGTTCCTGCATTCCTGCCTTTCTCGATCCTGCTGCTCCCGCTATGATAGCGTCGGGATTCTGCCCGTGCGCTTGATGTAAAGCATCCAGAAGCGGCGATCTGCGCTTGTCCCCCTAACTTACCCTTACCCGTGACTGTTTGGCTGCTACGGCCCTTACAGGTGCTTGCTCTGGCGCAAAAATCAGGGTGCTGTGCCTGACGCCTCAGCCAAGAATCCCCCCAGAGCCCCCTTGGTCGTCCAGAAGTCATTTTTGAAAATATGCCTCCCCCATCCGTGGCCGAGCCCACTTAATTCCGTTGACATCCCCCCAGATTTGCCCTATCTTCAACCCGGCCCGATAAATCACAATGGTGACACTGTGCCCATAAAAACATTCGGCAGCCTTTGTCTTATCCTTCTTGCCCTCTCCTTGCCCGATATCGTGACTGCCGCCCCAGAGCAGTGCATCGCCTTGGTGAACGGAAACAGCGCTTACAGCTCCGGACCCTGAAGAATCCAGTCAACGGTGCTGCTGATATGGCGGCCATGCTCAAGAAACTCGGATTTACCGTTACGCTCAAACAAAACACCAAGCAACAGGAGGGGCAATATGAACGATAGAATTGCAACAGCCACTGTTGAAAATGTGGAAACAGGGGAGAAATTTGACATGGGAAAATTCTATTTCTTCCCAACAGGATATGAATTGACCGCCATCATCTTGGTAAAGGGTATTGAAACCTATGGCCCCTTCCCCGATGGCGACATACAGGTGGATGTCGCATGTAAAGCACTGGACAGTGCTGGAATGGTTTTTGATCTCGATGCGAATTTTATCAGGCATACAGCGGGAGAGAAAGAAGCACTTCTTTCAGACATTACGCCAAATTCTGTGCACATTTTTTGTGGCCAGTATGGAATAGATAATCACGGGTCCATTGCTTTGACAGATCCAGCCTACCGTTCGGTTCAACCTGATTTTAAGGAAGACGAAGTCAGGGAAGCATTTCGTATCAACGAAGAACATCGCATCAACGTAGCATTGCTCCACGGCGAAAGACCTTAGCAAGGTCAGTGATCATTTTTATATGAGCACCCCATGAAAAAAAGAGTATCCATCATTACCGTTCTCCTTTTCCTCCTTCTTGCGCCGACACATCAGCTATCTCAAGCTGCTACCCTAACCCTACCCAAAGACACACCGACGGAGGTCTGTTTTAGCCCCCAAGGCGGCTGTACCGATGCCATCAATAAGGCTCTCCGGCAAGCCAGACAGGAGATACTTGTTCAAGCCTACTCTTTTACCTCAGCCCCGATAGCCAAGGCCCTACTGGATGCCCACAAGCGAGGTGTCAAGGTTCATGTTATCCTCGATAAGAGCCAGAAGACCCAGAAGTATTCATCTTCATCGGCTACTTTCCTCAAGAACAGCCGTATCCCTACCTTTATCGACGATAAACACGCCATCGCCCACAACAAGATTATGATCATCGACCGGGAGACCGTGATTACCGGGTCATTCAATTTTACCAAGGCCGCTGAAGAGAAAAATGCCGAAAATGTGTTGATAATCAGGGACAAAGGATTGGCAAAGGTTTATATGGAAAACTGGGATAAGCATAAGGGACATTCGGAGAAAGACTGAGAGGAGAGACATCATAAGCCTGATGAAGATTGCCCTATCTTTTACAGGTAAATCCGTATGACAGGCGATTGCATTCATATCATGTTATGATACTGCCAAAGCACTTAAACATAAGAACTTTGATCTTCATCCTGTTGCCTATTGCGGTGGCAAGCGTTGCCATTGTATGGGATTTACAGCGTCTGGACAAAGATTTCAATCATTTGTATTCGTTGCTGAAAACTGCGCGGTGGGATGCCTTCTATAAGGATACGACAATCATTGTAAGGTTCAATGGCAACACGGTTACAGTCACCAATCAAAAAGATTCAAAGAATATGACAACTACCATTCCCATGATAAGCAGGGTCAATTATGACACGCTCATGGGTAATGATATGATCGTATATGACTGGCGTGGCACAGCAGCATACAATAAAAGGGTTCACGGCGGTGAAATCATGCTGAAGTCTTTGCTGGGATTTCGGAGATACATCCATGTAAATTGCAACGGGTTGGTGAGTGAGGGGCGGTATCCGTAAGTTGTATAGCAGCCGTGAGGTCAGGCTGATAGACTTGACGTTGGCGGATTATCCGGGGGAAGAGGT
>JBDRPB010000236.1:0-5055 GCA_043809485.1 Pseudomonadota bacterium
ACAAGCTATGTATAATTAGTCCCGCCTTCAGCGGGACCAGCCCACCCTACGACTATTAAAATACCTTTATTTAAATATCTGGCAGTAAATTTTCTAAAAACAGGATATGCGTTTTGATTTTAAAGACTAAATTAATCCAGTCTATCCATGCCGGCCCCGCGGAACGCGGGGTTATCCTGTCTAATTTTGTCACCCTGAGAACTGAAAATCTATAAAAAAAGCCCAAAAACATTATCTTAAACGCCATACATATGGTACGTATTAGAATGTTTTCTTTTCTCTGCGGTCTCAGCGTCTCTGCGGTAAACTTTTTCAAATTATGAAACCACAAAAAGGGCAGACAATTGAACTGGACATCGAAAAGATGGCGTATGGGGGCCGGGGAATAGGCAGGGTTGATGGATTTGTGGTCTTTCTCAGGGGCGTAGCCCCTGGTGACAGGGTGCAGGCCAGGGTTTACAAAAAGAAGAAGGCCTATGCCGAAGCAAGCCTGGTAGAATTGATTACACCCTCACCTGAGCGAGTACAGGCCCCGTGCCCTTACAGCGGCTATTGCGGGGGCTGCCAGTGGCAGCACATACAATATGCAGCGCAGCTTTCTTACAAGAAAGAGCAGGTGGAAGAAGCCATTGAACACATTGGAGGGCTCAAAGATGTGAGGGTCCGCAATGTGCTGCCTTCTGAAGAGGTATTCGGTTATCGCAATAAGATGGAATTTTCCTTTTCTGACCGCCGGTGGTTCCTCCCCCATGAATTGGATAAGCGAGCAGTTGAAGGGAATTTTGCATTAGGACTTCATGTTCCCGGGACATATCAAAAGGTTATTGATGTGGAAGCCTGTCTACTTCAGCAGGAAACCGGTAACAGGATACTGAGAGAGGTCAAAAAACATGTAAAAAAAAGCGGAATACCCGTCTATGGGTTGAAAAGCCATGAGGGATTCTGGCGCTTTCTGACCATTCGATATTCCAGGGCATTTGATGAATGGATGGTAAACTTAGTTACATCAGAGGAACTGCAGGAAGTGGTCCGCCCTATGGCTGATGAGCTGTCCCAGCGAATCGCCAAAATCAAAACAGTGGTAAATAACATCACCGGGAGGAAGGCCTCCATTGCCGTTGGGGAGCGGGAAGTCGGCCTTAAAGGCGAAGGATATATCAGGGACAAGATCGGCCCATACACCTTCCAAATATCTTCAAACTCATTTTTTCAGACCAATTCCCTGGCCGCCCGGCAGCTTTATGAGAAAGCAGCCGACTATGCCGAGCTCAAGGGCAGCGAAACAGTGCTGGATCTGTACAGCGGAACCGGCACAATCCCCATCTTTCTGGCAAACAGGGTGAAGGTGGTTACTGGTATTGAAATCAGTGAAAGCGCCGTGCTGGATGCCCGGAACAACTGCAAAGACAATGGCATAGATAACTGCCGGTTTATTATTGGGGATATTCGAGAAAGACTCTCCGCCATAACCTACAAACCAGATGTCCTTATCATTGACCCACCGCGAGCAGGGATGCATAAGCATGTGTTAGCCCAGATACTGGCATTATCTCCTGAAAAGATCATCTATATCTCATGTAACCCTGCCACAATGGCAAGGGACATCGCCCAGATGATACAGAAATATGAGTTGATTGAAATACAACCCGTAGACATGTTCCCTCACACCTATCATATCGAGGCTGTTGCAAAATTATGTCTGCGGAAATAAGGAATCATTCGTCTATGTAAAAAGACTTTTGACGGGATAACAGGATTGATACAGCCGCCCCAGAGGAATAGGCTTCGCATTCAACAGGGCAGGCAAAAAGGCACCCCAGTACCATCTTCCGGAGCTACGGGGCATGCAAAATAGATAAAGATAACAATTTACATAAATGATCCATAATGATCGGTTACGAAAAAGGTAACCAAAAAGGGAGAAAAAAGATTGACAAAATGTGCTGGAATAATGTAAAAGATCCCCTTAGCCGAAATAAGGAAACTCTTGGCGTCAGAAGCTGACATAAGGCCAGCGTCGGCACTGCAGACACAGTTTGAAACAGCAAAGGGGGTGATTAGATATGGCCGAAAGTGATTCTCATTTTTTCCCTGCCAAAGGGCTTTCCGGTCAAATGGAGCCACCATACCCCTTGAAACATCATGGGTGCTTTCAAACCTTTAAAGAGGTTAAATCAGATGTCCAGACATTGGTAGATTAGTCCCGCAAGCCAGTTCCGGGATACCCTTTTAATTAAAGGTGAGAAAAAGCATCTCATATTGGTTTAGAGATGCTTTTTTTTTCATTAAACTACGGAGTAACTTTATTATGAAAGTCATTGTGCACGATAATCAGATAGAAAAGGCCATCAAGGATCTTAAAAGGAAGTTAACCAAGGAAGGTTTCTTTTCCGAAATCAAGGAAAGGCGCTTTTATGACAAGCCGAGCGTCCAGAAAAAGAAGAAACAGGCCAAGGCAGCCAAAAGACGCCGTAAAAGAGTCAGAAGATTTTAAGGTTAGTTACTTTTTCACTTGACAAACATGGGGGTGAAACAGGTAAATTTGCATTAACTTTGGGGCCATGTTCCCATCGACCTCAAACTCACTAAGTCAGGGGCTTATCCAGATGAAAAATCAAGCAAGTTCCTCCCAAAAGACCTCAAAAGTTGGACTTATCTCATTGTTTAACCGATTCATATCATTTGAAAAAGGTTCCACTTTTCTCCCCCCATTTTCATTTGGTGTATGGGTCTTTTTTCTTGCCGGGTTGATCCCGTCCTTAATCGTGGGGTGGATCATCTATCCCATGGTCTTATACTCAAAACAGCCCCAACCCATGAATTTTAATCATGCCCTTCACCTTAATCCGGAAATAGTAGACGGCATCGAAGGCGACACAGAAACCGAAAGGTGTCTATCTTGCCATGCGTTCCGGGAGGATGGCACTTTTGCCGGCATCCCCAAACTGGATAAGTGCCTGGAATGCCATGATGACCCCGAATCGCCCCTCGGTGAAACACCTGAAGAGCAGGAATTCTTGACTAAATTTGTTGCCGAAGAACAGGAGATACCCTGGCTCTCCTACTACAGGCAACCTGACTGTGTGTACTTCTCCCATATCGCCCATGTCAAAATGGGGGACCAGGATTGTGAAACCTGCCATGGAGACCATGGGAAAACCGAAAAACTGCCGGCATACAAGGTCAATCGCATGACCGGGTACAGCATCGACATCTGGGGAAGAAATATTGCCGGGTATAAGACAAATACATGGGATCGCATGAAGATGGATGACTGTGCTGAATGTCATACCGAGAACGATCTCGAAGAGAATAACGCCTGTTTTGTCTGCCACAAATAAGCTCAATAAATCTTTAAGGGAACACCACAATGGAAATAAATAGAAGACATTTCATTGCATTGCTCGTGGGCGGAGCAGCAGGTATAAATGCAACGCCGCTTCCCTGGAAGTTCACGGACGACATTGCCATCTGGACTCAGAACTGGCCCTGGGTGCCGGTCCCGCCTACGGGTGAATTTTCCCACGTAAAATCTGTATGCACGCTCTGTCCCGGTGGATGCGGCATAGAAGTCCGAAAGGTGGACGACAGGGCAGTAAAAATTGAAGGCCGTACTGATTATCCTGTCAATCCCGGCGGTATTTGTCCTCTGGGCATGGGTGGTCTTCAATTACTTTACAACGAAAGCATACGTTTCACAGGTCCTATGAAACGGGTTGGGCCAAGGGGCTCCGGTAAATTCATTGCCATTACCTGGGATGAGGCATTAAGCACAATTGCCGACCGGATCTCTGATCTGCGCAAACAGGAAAGACCGGAAGCCCTTGCGGCAATAGACGGAAATCCCACAATGTCCACCATGGCCTCAATGATCGAACGACTGCTCAGGGCTGTAGGAAGCCCCAATTATGTGAGAATTCCATCCGCAGAAGATACCTGCCGGATGACAAATCTCGTCATGCAGGGGACCGAAAACCCTATGGCCTATGACCTTGAGAATGCCGATTACATCCTGAGCTTTGGCAGTGGTCTGCTTGAGGGGTGGGGGGCACCGGGTCGTGTGATGAATGCCTGGGGTCTTTGGCACGAGCACACCGCAAAGAGGAAGGCCCGGGTAGTTCAGATAGAATCAAGGGCTTCAAATACCGCATCAAAGGCAGACCAGTGGCTTGCCCCGAAACCCGGGACCGAAGCAGCGCTGGCTTTGGGACTTGCCCACGTGATCATCAAAGATCACTTGTACAATGCTGATTTTGTGGATGCCTATTCCTTTGGCTTCAATAACTGGGCATCGTCGGACGGAAAAAATCACATGGGCTATAAGACTATGGTCCTTAACAGCTATTCTCCCGATCAGGTAGCCGAAATCTCTGGATTGAGACCGAAAGATATCGTTGCTCTCGCCAGGGATTTTGCCGGAGCAAAGGCCCCTGTTGCCACTTGCGGCAAAGGCAAGGGATACTTAAATGGCAGCCTTTACGAATTCATGGCTGTGCAAAGCCTTAATGCCCTTGTTGGAAACATTAACATGCCAGGTGGTGTGCTTGTATGCGACCCGCCTCCGTTAAGCCCACTCCCGGAGATCCAAAAAGATGCCATTGCCAGTGAGGGTCTCAAAAAACCGCGCCTCGACCATGCCGGGAGCAGGAGATATCCCTTCAGTAAAAGCCTAATTGGCGGTCTTGCAAAAACCATTATTAAAAGCTCCAAATCACCTGTTAATACCCTGCTTGTCTTTTCGGCCAACCCTGATTTCACACTGCCCGACGGGGGAGCATTTAGAGAGGCATTGAAAAAGGTTCCATTTATTGTGAGTTTCTCACCCTATAAGGATGAGACATCCTATATGGCGGATCTCATTCTACCGGATCATACTTACCTTGAAAAAATGGATGATGTGGTCTGGCCCACCGGACTCCAGTATCCCCTCTACGGAATATCAAAACCTGTGGTTAAACCGGTTTATGCAACAAGGAACAGCGGGGATGTCATCATGCAGCTTGCAAAGCGAATCGGAGGATCTGTGGGATCTTCCTTTCCCTGGAAAAAATATGA
>JBDRPB010000237.1:0-3004 GCA_043809485.1 Pseudomonadota bacterium
CACTGAAATAATCCCCTTCAATGACCTTTATCTCACGTCGGATAACCTTATCCCTTGTTACGGTGTTCCCTGAGATGTTGACCCTCGCAAACCGGACCTTCTGCCTCTTTGAAATAGTGTAGGTAATGTCCATCAAATGAGCCTCACTGTCCTCCTTGGTTACCGGAGTGACCTCTGCATGGGCATAGCCTTCGTCAGCATAAATACTCCTCAGTGCCTGGACATCCTTACGGACCGTTTCTCGATTAAACGTCTTTTCCTGGCCAATCTGAACTTCTTTTAAAAGATCATCGGCAGGCTTTACTAAATCCCCTTCAATGGCAACCTTGCCTACATGATACTGTGGCCCCTCATGGATCTCTATGGTGATGGTTATACCTTTTTCCTTTTCATAGGAGATTTTTGGTTCACCAACTTTCGCCTTAATAAAGCCCTTATTATGGTAGAAGGAGGTTATTTTATGTACATCGAATTCCAGCTTCTTCTTATCCAAAACCCCTGATTTTGTGAACCACGACAAGAAACCTTTCTCACTGATCTCCATGACGTCCTGCAGGTCATCATCATCGAATTCGTGATTTCCCACAAATTTTATTTTCCTGATATACACTTTTTCGTTTTCGGTAATCTCGTATCTCACCAGCACCTGATTGTTCGGTAACGGCTCAATCTTCTCCTTAATATCTACATTGTAATAACCTTTTTGCCTGTAGTACTCTCTAAGGCGGTTGACACTTTGTTTGACCTCGTTTTGGTTAAAAATGCTATAGAGTTTTATCCCCAACTCCTCTTTAAGCTTTTCCTCTTTCTGTTTCTTGTTTCCCTGAATCACAATTTTTCCTATGGATGGCTTTTCAGTCACATGCAGGGTCACTGTCGTCCCTGTCGGACCTTCTTCTGTTTCTATCTTGACATCCTTGAAAAACCCCATTTTGTATATATCACGAAGGTCCTTATCAAGCTGCTCATAGTCGAGTCTATCACCTTTTTTGGTTCTAATTACAGCCAAAATAGCCTCTTTCTCTATGCGCTGATTCCCTTCCACATCGATCGAATCCACCTGGACAACCCCAACGATGTGATTATCAATATTCAAGGCAATCCGTTCAACTGTTTCCTTTAAAGCGTCAACATCCTCTGCCACCATAAAGAGAGAAAAAGGATCTCGCTTTTCCGATACATCAACCACCTTCAGATCGATACTCACCTTCCTTCCTATCTGAGTAAGGCTTCCTGCGATGATCCAATCAGCCTTTAAGTCCTCTCCCACTTCAACCAGTGTCCTCATGTCAAGAATAGGTAAAAAGGCGAGGGGGTGTTCATTCACTGCCTCGGGGCTAATTATTTTAAATCCCCTCTTTTCAAGGCTAAGGGTAAGCGTTTTTTGCAACCCACGTGTAAGGTGATCAAATGATTTCGGGGCATAAACCCTGAATGGCATAACAGCGACCTTTCCTCTTTCCTCAGCCTTAACCATTTTGGGTTTCAGAGGGCCGCACAGGGCAAGACACAGCAATGTCGGGATCCAAATCCATCTCGACATTACTCCCCGGATTGATGGGAATCCCGCTGGCCCTTGTCTGGTTCTACCGAATGAGCCCATCAACTATTTCCATCCGCGTTGACATCTTTTTTGCCAATCTTTCATTATGGGTGGCAATAACCATTGCAATACTCTCATCTCTGTTGAGCCTGAGGAGGAGGTCGGCAACTTCCTGACCGGTTGACCAGTCAAGGTTTCCAGTGGGCTCATCTGCCAGTAGCAATTTGGGGTGCATCACCAATGCCCGTGCAATGGCCACCCGTTGCTGTTCGCCTCCAGACAGCTCGCCAGCCCTGTGATTCAAACGTTTTTCAAGGCCCACCTTCTCCAGGACTTCCCTTGCCATTTCACTCGCCCGTTTTTTTGAGTAGCGGGCAATCAAGGCCGGTATCATGGCATTCTCAAGGGCGTTAAATTCCGGTAAAAGGTGATGGAACTGAAAAACAAATCCGATTTCTGCGTTCCTAAAGCTGGCTAAGGCCCCTGCATCCATTTCGTAAACATTACGATCTCTGAATTTAACCACGCCCTCTGTGGGGGGGTCAAGGCTCCCCATGATATTGAGAAGCGTTGACTTCCCAACTCCGGAAGCCCCCATAATGGCCACACTGTGACCTGCATTCACCACTAAGTCTATGCCCTTTAAAATCCTAATCACATTACCGAGATGGGTGAAGGACTTATGTATGTTTTCAAGCGTCAGCATTGATGATTGACTATTGTCTATTGTCTATTCATTATTGATAATTAAGCGTCTCGGTAATCCAACAACTTATTGAAATTACATACTTTCTAAGGGGTTTGGGGTTTTGCCCCATATATGGCCCCAGGTAAACAGTATTGATTATTGACTATTGACGATTGTCTAATGATTATTAATAGTCAATATTCAATAGACAATACTCAATCAAAGGTTCTCTCCGCTGTTTCAGCAGGGATGAGTGAAGCGAACCGAGTTCAAGGTTTGTGTTTTTGTAACCGTTCATGGCTTCAGAGGTTTACCCGCCTTTGGCGGCGCCGTAGGCGACCAGGGTTCAAAGGTTGAATTCTCATCACCATACGTCATTTTGTAAACGTTTTGTACGGGAAAACCGACCGCTTCCACATCCCCACAAACCTGCCCGCCATTGCCGTCCTCTTGGGATATGCCCGTTCTGTACATGACAGGCGAGGCAGGCGGGTCTGGAACATGTTATTTGGCAATTATGTGGCAAAACCAGCATTTTTTACGAGGATTTCGGGCCTTCAATTTTGTCCTTGTCCCTAACCCTGAACGTTGAACTCTGAACCTGTGAACGCTTACACTATTGTAAAGGGAGTCTAACATGGAAGATAAAACAAAAAAGGCGCTTATTGACATTGTTGGAGAGGAGAATTATACAGACAAGTTGATCGATCTCATCTCCTACTCAAAAGACGCCTCGGAATACAGGCACCGGCCTGATGCAGCCGTGTGGCCGG
>JBDRPB010000238.1:0-9097 GCA_043809485.1 Pseudomonadota bacterium
ATCTGCACTACCAAGGTGCCCCCTGCCCTCAACCTCTTGATATGAATAATCTCATAGGAAAGAGTTATGGGGAATTTCTCCACAATCTGAGGAAAGAGGGGATAAAATATTTTCTCTGGGAAGAAAAACACTGGCCAAGGGACTCCTTTGACCTCCTGAGAGAATGGAATCCACAGGACTTCCTGTTAGTAGGCTCTTGGCGCCACCCCGACACCGGAAAACTTATGCTTTATAAAATATTGTGACGACGTAAGGAAAATTATGGTTCTCTCCCGCCATTCCTTCTAATGGCGGCCACCGCTATGCTGGTCCCGGAGTACATCTTGGCGATCAGGCGGGCCAAAGGTTTCAGAATTGGAATAGGACTCAGTTTTTTCTTGATGACATCCGAGTGATAGTCCTTGTATTTGATCACCCGAAAACCATGATGCTCAAGCATCTTTGACAAGCTTCCGTAGGTGAAATGCCAGAGGTGGTAAGGCAAGGACCACCCATCCCACCTCTCCCAGTTGTGCCGCGCATCCGTACCTTCATAATTGGGCACATCAATAACCAGAACCCCCTCATTCTTGAGCCAGGACGAAGCTCTTTCCAGCACCACGTGAGGATTTCGCGTATGTTCCAAGAAATGCCACATGGTGATGATATCAAAGTTCTCCTCAGTCAGGACAACATCCTCCACCTGCCCAATCTTGACAGCTAGCCCGAGTTTTTTTTGGGCGTACTCGCTCCCCCACACCGAAACGTCAAAACCGCTTGCCTCATAACCAAAGTTCCGACAGGCTGCCAGGAAATATCCATAGCCACATCCAATATCAAGCACATTGCCGGCACCTTTTAGTGAGCGAATGAATCGGACACGATGCCTTTCACCGCTCAATCTCTTCTTGAATTCGGCTGAACTGGGATCAAGGCCCCCATCGAAGTGTTGGCAGAAATAGTCTTTCTCATAAAGTTGCTCCATCCCTTCAGGAGAGGGGCGCGGGTCCAGGAACCCCAACTTGCAGACCGGACATCGAAAGACTTTCCAGGGAGCAATCTCTATGAGAAGCTCTCTGCTTCGTGTGTTGCATAGGATGCACGAATCGGGAGCCCTCTCTATCAATCCCATTAATGACCCTTGAGCTCTTTGTAGCACTCCCACACCTGACTGGCCGTTTTTTCCCATGTGTGCAGGAGTGCCATCTCGCGAGCCTTCCTACCCATCTTCTGTCGCCGTTCTCTATCCATTAGAAGGTCGATCTTTTTACTCAACTCCGCGGGAGAGGGTTCATCTGCCAGGACAAACCCCTGCACACCATCATCAACCAGGTCCTTCGCTCCAACCTTTTCAGTGATAACCACTGGTAAACCCCCGGCCATCGCCTCCAGGACGGCCATACCAAACGTGTCAAATTGAGATGGCATCGCAAAAACATCCGAGGCTAAATAGTATTTTTCAATCTCTCTCGTGACACCCGCAAAGATCAAGCGGTTGCTGATTCCCAAATGGGCAGCCAGGTTAGTGTATCGGTCTATGTCCCCTTTACCTACAACCAGGACCTTCACCTTCTGATGCGCTCTACCTTGTGACACCAGGTTCGCGACGCCTCTCAAGACCAGATCCAGCCGCTTGATTTCGAAATTCATCCCCACAAAAAGAATCACGATATCCAGATCCAGGAGACCATGCCGTTCCCTGATCTCGCGGCGGCAGTTCTCACGATCGAGCCGATGAAATCTTTCTGCAGATATGCCCGGGTATATGACGCGAATCCTTCTCTCCGGAATGCGGTACGCCTTGAGCAGCTCATCTCTGACGAGGTTGGACACAGGCAGAATAAGCGGGGTTCTCGGCGCCATCAGGCATCTCTTCTCAAGCCACGTTCTGGAAAGAGCGGAGAAACTTAAGCGTTTTCTTCTGATGCTTTTCATCCACGTTCTGTGGGGGATCCCGTGCAAGCTGAGAACATTCATCCCAAATATCCACTCATGACCATGAACAATGTCATAAGGTTCCAAAGAGGTGATCCTGTTTGAAAGTCTCGCAAAGCCGATCGGTTTCAGGAAGGTCGGGAGAAGAAGTCGTGGGATCCTGTGCATGTGAACTCGGGAATCATTTTGACGCCAATGATGTGCATAAACGTGAATCTCTGCCCCCTCCCGCTGAGCCAGCCGTTCGGTCAGTTCGTAGGCAAAGCCTTCAGAACCTCCGATCAGGCCGTATCTTTGAATTACCACCGCTATCTTCATCTCAAAAAACTGAATGGGGTCAAATCCAGTCAGGGAAGGGTATTCCTATCCCCTCTTCTCTTATACGCCAGAGCACTTTTCAGGTATCACTGCTGTTGCATCCCCATCTCTCCCACTTTCAGTCGCGTTTCTTGGTTCTGAAAGACTGCAAGGGCTCTTGCAAAGTCCGAAGGAGGGATCGCCATTGAGGATAAAACCTGAAACACCATCCGTCACCAGATCTCTTGCGCCCACCTGCCGGCTAATGATCACGGGCAAGCCCGCTGCCATGGCCTCCAGAACAGCCATCCCAAAGGTGTCGAATCTGGAGGGCATTGCAAAGACATCGCTGGCCGCATAGTATTTCTCCACTTCCTGTGTGACTCCTGCAAAGACGCAGCGGTTTCTGATCCCCAGGCGTTCAGAAAGGGCTTCATATTTCTTGGTGTTGCCTCTGCCTACTACCAGTACTTTCAGGCTCGGCCCTCTTTTGTTTCCCGAAGCCAGGGGCGCCACCCCTTCCAGCACAAGGTCCAGACGTTTCATTTCAAAGTTCATGCCTACAAACAGAACGACCAGATCTTCGGGTGACAGCCCGTGTCGTCTGCGGACCTCGACCCTCCACCTGTCCTGGTCCGGACGAGAAAAAAGATCCGGGGATATGCCCGGATGAATCACCTGGATTTTCGATTTCGGGATATCATAGAGTCTTAAGATTTCTTCCTTCACCATGCCGGATACAGGAAGGATCATGGGGATTTTCGGTCCTTTCAATCCCCTGGCTTCAACCCAGGCCGTTGTTTTGTCAAACAGGCTTAGGGGTTTGCGCCTTGCTTCCCTGATCCATGTCTCGTGGGGAATTCCATGGACCGTAAAAACATCCATAGAGAAAATCCTCTCGTGGCTGTGAACAATTGTGTAATCCTCCTTTTTCACGATGTGCTGCACGAGGGAAGCGAAACTAACAGGCCGGAGGAATCTAGGAAATGTAATTGCCGGGATTTTGTGGAACTGAACAGGTCCCCATCCTGCCTCCCACGTGTTGGCGAGGACATGGATTTCAAGGCCCCTTTCTTGGCCAGTTCCTCGCAAAGTTGGCGGGCAACATTTTCGGCCCCCCCAATTGGGCTGTATCTAGGTATGACAACTGCAACTTTCATGATAAAGGAAAAACTTCAGTTTAGCGTTTTGAAAATTGGGACAATCAGATTATTTTATTCCTGAATGACTCCCGTGAAAACGGGAAAACAGAACCCAGAGCCAGAAAACCTAGATTCCCATTTTCACGGGACATAACAAAATCCTTATTCAAAGAGCCTAATTGTTGCAGGAAAAACAGATCCTTGAAAATTTAGTCTTTATGAAGAGCTTTCTTTTGTCTGAATACTTCTTTGACAACTCTATACTTTTCAAGTTTTCCTAGGGCGTCCTGCTTTTCTTTCACGAAAGGGATCGACATCTTCAGAGTCAGGATTCTCCAATAAGCCTGAACTATGTTCTCTAGTCTGATGGCATGATATGTCTTTTCACTATAATTCTTTTTATAAAAGACGATTTCCGCTTCCAGCTTTTTCTTCCACACGTTTGCGCGAAGGTTGCCGCGTTCGCTCCGGCCACCCCAGTGGATCACAGTGGCGTCCTTGATATAGCCCAAAATCCATCCGGCCTTTCTGACTCGAAGGCAGAGATCTTGATCATCTCCATAAAGAAAAAATCTTTCGTCAAAGCCTCCCAGTTCTCTGAAGATACTCTCCCTCACTATCATGCTCGCCCCGAGAACCCAGGCGATCTCCCCCTTAAGACCCCTCAGCTCTTTTCCGGCATGGCGCTGACCAGGATAATGTTTCTCAAAAGAGGGCTGAACAGAACCGTCAGGGTTTATGATTCGAGTACCGGCCAGACCCACTTCCGGATGGGATTCCATATACCGGATCATAGATCCAAATACTCCTGGCCGTATCACTGTGTCTGGATTCAGGAAGAACAGGTAAGGACTGCCGCATTCTCTGGCAGCCTGATTGTTTGCACGAGCAAAGCCCTCATTCTGTTGGTTGACAATGAGCTTAACCTCTGGAAACTGATGCCTAACCATGTCCTGGCTTTGATCTTGGGAAGCGTTGTCGATAACGATGATTTCTGTTTGTGGGTCCCCATGATCTCTTATTGACGATAAGCACGCAGAGAGGAAGTCTGCCGTGTTGTAACTTACAACGATCACAGAGATCATAGACGTGAACAATTGATTATTGTGCCTCATCTTTTCTTAAAGGTTCAAGAGGAGAAAACATGCTGCTAATCATTTCAGCAAGGCTGTCTCGCCAGGGTGTAGTCCTAATATCGAAAACTTCCTCAATCTTGGAACAGTTAAGAGCCGAATAGTGCGGTCTCTTTGCACAGGCGGAGTACTCTCCGGTAGATATCTGCTCTATGTAATTGACCCGAAGTGCAATGTACTTCTTCGCCATCTCACAGATCGTCTGGGCAAAGGTATGCCAGTTGGTGACACCCTGACCGCAAAAGTGATAGGTGCCCCAGTGCACGGGCCCTCCCCGGTGAATCTGATCCACAATACGGAGAATCGCTGCCGCAAGATCCGCTGCATATGTCGGACATCCATACTGATCGGACACCACTTGCAGCCTTTCTCTTTCGCCCGCCAATCGTATAATGCTTTTCACAAAATTGTTGCCATGCGCGCTGTACAACCAGGAGGTACGCAGGATGATGTGGGTCTTAAGATTATCTCGCACCTCTTTTTCTCCCGCCGCTTTGCTTTCCCCGTAAGCGGATATAGGACTAATCAGATCAGTCTCAACATAAGGGCTATTCTTGAACCCATCGAAAACATAGTCTGTAGAGATGTGGATGAGCGGAATACCCTGTTGTGCGCACACTGCGGCTAGATAACCTGGCCCCCGGGAGTTGACTGCAAAAGCAATATCACGCTCTAACTCGGCCTTGTCCACAGATGTGTACCCAGCAGCATTAATGACCAAAGAATACCTCCGCCCTCTGATTCTTTTTGCCACCGCCACCTGATCTGCGACATCGAGTTGGCGACTACCCATCCCCAGGCAATCGATGCCCCAGGCTTTTGAAGCGCGGGCTATTTCCCACCCCAACTGCCCGTTGCTGCCAAGAAGCAAAATCTTCAACTCTTTCCCTCAAATACGAGAATCAACCCACAGGAAGATCTCTCAAACACCGGGATCCAGAGTCTTTGTTGGAAATCATCGGGGTCTTCACAGGCCATGCAATGTCTAAATCCGGATCAGACCAGAAAACCCCACCTTCACTCTCCGGCGCGCAAAAACCACTACACTTGCTTTGAACAAGAACTGTCTCATTGAAAGCACAGGACCCGCGGACACAACCTTCATGATCCATTATCTCCGGTCTCTTAGCAGATCGAACAGGTACTTTCCGTAACTGCTCTTCGAAAGATGTTCCGCCAGCTTTTCCAGTTGCTCCTCTCCGATATATCCCATACGATACGCAATCTCCTCAACGCAGCATATCTTCAAGCCCTGCCTTTCTTCAATGGCATGAATAAAGGTGCCTGCCTGCATCAGGGCTTCGTGGGTTCCTGTATCCATCCACGCAACTCCTCTCCCAAATGTCTCCACATGGAGCGTTCCAAAATGAAGATAAAACCTGTTCACATCGGTAATCTCCAACTCGCCCCGGGCCGAAGGTTTGAGTTGGGCGGCGATGTCCACAACGCGGTTGTCGTAAAAATAGAGACCCGTTACCGCATAGTTAGATTTAGGGGTAAGAGGCTTTTCCTCGATATCCACAGCTCTGCCTGTCTCATCAAATGACACAACACCGTATCTTTCAGGGTCTTTCACCCGGTAAGCAAAGATAGTAGCACCCTCTTTTCGGGATGCAGCGTTACGAAGCTGACCCGATAGACCGTGCCCAAAAAAAATGTTGTCGCCCAGTATGAGGCAGGAGCTGTCATTCTCTATGAACTCGCGTCCGATGAGGAACGCCTGTGCTAACCCTTCGGGTTTCGGTTGTTCCGCATATTCAAAACGCAGGCCCAACTGTGATCCATCTCCCAAAAGTTGCCTGAAGCGAGGCAGATCCTCGGGCGTGGAGATAACTAGTATCTCGCGGATGCGCGCTAGAATTAGCGCAGACAATGGATAGTAAATCAACGGTTTGTCGTAGACGGGCAGAAGTTGTTTACTGACCACATTGGTGACAGGATAGAGCCGAGTACCGCAGCCCCCAGCAAGGATAATCCCCTTCATGATTCATCTACCCCTTTCCTGTTGTGCGATTCACTTCCGACGGAGAAATCAGTCTGTACTGCCATCTACAAATGTTTTTCCCACCACTGCCTGATCGGCGACATTGAGTCTGGGACTGTCTCGCCCAAGGCAATCAATGTCCCGGACGCTTACAGCACGGCCCTTTCCCCATCCCAACTGGCCGTTGTTGCCAAGGAGTAGGAGCATCATCTTTTTTGTTAATAAGCAGGGAGTCGCTCCAGAGGAACATCCTTCAGGCAACAGTACCCAGAATCTTTTTCTGAACTCACCGGGGTCTTCACAGGCCAGGCAATCTTTAGATCCGGGTCTGACCAGAGAATCCCACCTTCATTCTCCGGAGAGTAGAAGTCACTGCACCTGTAATGAACAAGAGCTGTCTCACTGAGAACACAGAAGCCGTGGGCAAATCCCTCCGGAACATACAACTGGTGATTGTTTTTGCCTGACAGGATGGCGCTCATCCACTGGCCGAAGGAAGGAGAGCTTCGCCTGATATCCACGACAACGTCAAAGACCTCACCTTCAAGAACTTGAACAAGTTTTGCCTGGGAATGGGGGTGTTGATAGTGGAGTCCCCGCAGAGTATTTCTAACTGACCGGGACAGATTGTCCTGTACAAACGAACAAGGGATTCCTGATTCCCTATACCTTTTCTGCTGGTAGGTCTCCACTAAGAAACCGCGTTTGTCTCCGTGGACGTCGAGCAGGATCTTTAACACTCCGGGCAGTGCAGTATTTTCGACTTTCACCAGCCATCACCTCCTGCTTTGGACCAGATTCAGCGGGAAACTTTCCAGTTGAATATCACTCGAGGCTGCAATAATCTTTCCTTCGGACGAGAGCAGGGAGAAACCATTCGATGCTCTTTGCCTTCTTTCCTGGAGGATCAGACGGAGTTCTTTATCCAGTCTGTCCTCTCCCTGTCTCTTGATGATCTGGTGGTAAAGATGATACTGGAGCGCTGAAAACCAGAGATTTCTGACTTTCACCCCGTTATGGAAGTGCCTGTAACAGATGTCCGAGTCCTCCCTTCCCCAGAGCTGATCAAAGGTCTCATCGTAGCCATCCACCATCAGGAAATCCGTCCTGTGCATGGAAAGATTACACCCTCTCAATGACTTCTGAAAGCCCTTCCTTCGGCAAAACAGCCTACCGAGAAAGGGAGATCGGTAGGCGTTCTTCCTGTTTTCCAGGCCACGCAAAAAGGGAGAGGGTGGGTTTCCGAACCCCTTGGCCAAGACTTCCCGTGTGTAATCCTCCGGAAGAAAAGATCTCTTGCCCTGCAAGAAGACACCCTTTTCGGCTGCGGAAAGGTGGTCCGCAATAAAAGCCGGGTGCATCACCACATCATGATCAACAAAGATCAGGTAATCGCTCCCGGAGTACTTGACTCCCAGATTCTTGATCCTCGCTTGGCGAATGCCTTTGTCCTCGTGCCACACGTGTCGCCACTTGATTCTGGATGATCTCAAGACTTCTCCGACCACTTCCGCCGTCTTCGAGTTTGAACCATCATCTGCCACGATGACCTCGTCCGGTTTTCTCGTCTGTGCTAGAACCGATCGAAGATTAACTTCAAGTGCTTCCGGCCAATTAAAGGTTGTTATGATGATTGAGACATCCATACAGAGCAAAACTCATCTATGGTTCAAAACTTAAGCCTGGCACGCCTCATGAAAATGAACATCTTAAATCAAATCCTATGGCCAGTACGGCTCAACTCTTTTCCAATACCAGGAACAGACGAAAAGCAGTAAATCTACATATAGGCTGCATTAAGTCCTCCATGTATTCCAGGGCTTTCGTCAGGAAAAGTGGGCACAAACTAGGATGATGAAATCCCCCACTCAAGGGATATATCAGGGAATCTGTCTTCTTCTTCAAAATAATTCTCAGATGGGGAAACATCCTCTTGAATTCCCTTAGGTGCTTTTCAAAGATGAGGGTTGGAATGGCCTGGTTACCATGAAAAGGATCATTGTTTTTGGGGTGCTTCATCTTTAGTGGGTCTGTCCACCAGTCCATCCCTTCTTGATGAAGAAACCGGTACACAAAAAAAGAAAGCCAGGAAACATAGGGTTCCACCAAGACAATCCTGCCTCCTGGTCTTAGCACCCTCTCCGCCTCACGAAAAAAAACGGCTGGCGCCTTAAGGTGATGGAGCACATCAAAAAGGACAATATTCTCTAAGCTGCTCTTCTTAAATGGTATTCCGTGTGCATCCAGCACCGCATCCAGCCATGGTGCAAAAATAACGTCAGAAGTGATCGCATCTGGAAGAAACTCCTTCAGATTTCCGCTCCCACCTCCCAGCTCGAGCGTTTTGCCTCGTCTTAGTGCATTGGCAATTAGGCGATACCACGTATAGTAAAGCCTTCTAATAACCTCTTTAGATTTCCAAATCTCTCTGCGTTCGGCTAAAATGTCGGCTGCGTTTTTTGACAAAACAGTTACTACCCGGAGCGCCAAATAGTTTACATGACTGATGGATCAGCGTGAGGGGCGCGGGGCTTTTCTGGAGTGACTGTCGGAAGGCCGCTGTCTTTTCTTTGTCTCGCCCTGACGGGCTCCACAAAGTCCCCAACTTCGTTGGGTCCCCGGTTTCG
>JBDRPB010000239.1:0-4465 GCA_043809485.1 Pseudomonadota bacterium
GATCAATGTCTGCTTGATGCCGATTTGAATGTTCCAGGGGCGCGGGATCTGTCTTTCCTGGTGGGGACCGGCGGGACAGTAGCGACCCTTGCGGCCATGCTTCACGGGATCCCCTTAGGAGACATAGCTGCCGATCGCATAAATGGATTATTATTGAGAAGGCGAAAGATCGAGGCCCTTTTCAGTGAGATAAGGACTTTGAGTTTAGACGCAAGATTGAAACTCCCGGGATTGGACAAAGGCAGGGCAGACGTGATTTTGGCCGGCTGTCTTACAGTTATAAGAATCCTGTACTTTTTCAAGTCACTTCAACTAAAGGTCAGCCTGTCAGACCTGCTTGAGGGCATTTTAGTTGAGAAATTAGAAGGAGAAGGAAATGATTAGAGAGAATATTTCGTTTGGTTACACTTTTGATGATCTTATTTTGGTTCCGGCGCAGTCTTCTGTATTGCCTAATGAGGTGGACGTTAAGACAAGGCTCTCACGGAATATCACAATGAATATCCCCATTGTTAGCGCTGCCATGGACACCGTCACAGAATCGGAGACCGCCATTACAATGGCAAGGCAGGGGGGGATAGGCATTATTCACAAAAACATGGACATGGAACGACAGGCTCTGCAGGTTGAAAAGGTCAAAAAATCTGAAAGCGGAATGATTGTCGATCCAATTACCATTGAGCCTGACCATAAAATCTATGAAGTTCTGGATATCATGAATAAGTACAGGATTTCAGGGGTGCCCGTTGTGAAAGACGGAAACCTGGTGGGAATCATCACCAATCGGGACCTGAGGTTTGAAACAAATCTGGATCAAAAGGTCGAGGCAGTAATGACCAAAGATAATCTCGCCACAGCAAGAGTGGGAATCACACTGGAGGAATCAAAGGCTATCCTGCACAAGAGACGGATAGAAAAGCTTTTGGTAGTGGATGAGAACGGCAGATTACAGGGCCTTATCACCATCAAGGACATAGAGAAAATAAAGAAATATCCGAATTCATGTAAGGATGAATTTGGCCGTCTGCGCGTAGGTGCTGCTGTGGGAATTGGACCGGGTGAGGAGAAAAGACTTGAAAAACTCATGGCCGCCAATGTGGATCTGGTGGTGGTTGATACGGCCCACGGGCACTCGGACAAAGTGGTGCAGGCCGTAAGGAAAATAAAAAAAGAATTCCCCGATCTGGAGCTGGCTGCGGGAAATGTAGCCACGGCTGAAGGGGCGAGAGCACTTATCGAGGCAGGGGTCGATGCAGTGAAGATCGGTGTAGGCCCGGGATCTATCTGCACTACACGGATCGTGGCGGGCGTGGGCGTTCCTCAGATGACGGCCATAATGGACTGCGCTGCTGAAGCAAAAAGATCCGGGATTCCTGTTATGGCAGACGGGGGAATCAAGTACTCCGGAGATATTACCAAGGCACTGGCTGGTGGTGCCGATTCTGTCATGATCGGAAGCCTGTTTGCAGGAACCGAGGAAAGCCCGGGTGAGACAATCCTGTTTCAAGGTAGATCCTACAAGGTTTACAGGGGCATGGGTTCGCTGGAAGCCATGAAGGAGGGGAGCAAAGATCGCTATTTTCAAGAGGATGCTGACCTGGAGAAGAAATTAGTCCCGGAAGGTATTGTAGGCCGGGTACCCTATCGTGGACCGTTGGCGGACACGGTTTACCAGCTTGTTGGCGGTGTGAAGGCCGGCATGGGCTATCTGGGATGTGCTGATATTAAAGCGCTTCAGACCGAACCCAACTTTATACAGATCACGCCTGCAGGGCTCAGGGAGAGCCATGTGCATGATGTAATCATCATCAAAGAAGCGCCAAATTACAGGGTGGAATAGGCCCGCTTTTTGCAGATATACGCTATGATAATGCATAGAGAGGTGGAATCAGATTGATGTCAGGTAGCTTTTACAAACAGAAAGTGCTTATTTTAGACTTTGGGTCCCAGTACACCCAGCTTATTGCCAGACGGGTTCGAGAAGCACAGGTTTATTGTGAAATCCATCCATTCAACGTAAGCATTGAAAAAATAAAGGCCTTTTCCCCAAAGGGTATCATACTTTCAGGCGGGCCTGCCAGCATATATGAGATAAATGCCCCTAAGGTTGACCGGCAAATTCTTGACCTGAAGGTCCCTGTCCTGGGCATCTGTTACGGGATGCAATTCCTCACTCATTTGCTGGGTGGTATCGTTTCAAAGGCCACGGACAGGGAGTATGGCAATGCCGCGATGACCATTGAAGATAACAGAGACCTGTTCTATGGGTTTGGAATATCGGACCAGGAAACAGTATGGATGAGCCATGGAGACCGTATTGACCGAATGCCCGAAGGCTTTGTGGCGCTTGCGAGCAGCAAAAACAGCCCAATTGCGGCAATAGCGGACGCGTCAAGGAAATTTTTCGGGGTTCAATTTCATCCGGAGGTGGCACACACGCCGGAAGGTCACAGGGTTCTCAAGAATTTTCTTTTTAGAATATGCGGATGTGAACCCTCCTGGACCATGGCCTCTTTTGTCCGTCGAACCATCAAGAACCAGAGAGAAAGGATCGGGGAAGACAGGGTAATCTGCGGGCTTTCGGGCGGGGTCGACTCCTCTGTGACGGCGGTTTTGCTTCACAAGGCCATCGGAGACCGTCTGTCCTGTATTTTTGTGGATAATGGCCTTCTCAGGAGGGGAGAAGTGCAGGATGTTATGGAGGTCTTCCAGGAGTATTATGGCATGGACCTGCACCTGGTGGATGCTTCAGAGCGTTTTCTTCGCTGCCTCAAGGGAATTAGAGATCCTGAGGAAAAGAGAAAAATCATTGGGCGGGAGTTTATCGGGGTCTTTGAACAGAAGGCAAAGGAACTGGGCAACGCAAAATATCTGGCTCAGGGCACTCTTTATCCGGATGTTATTGAAAGTGTTTCTTCTAAAGGGCCTTCGGCGACCATAAAGAGTCACCATAACGTCGGAGGGCTGCCTGAAACCATGAAGTTGAAACTCATTGAGCCCCTGAGAGAATTGTTCAAGGATGAGGTGCGCCTGGTGGGCGTGGAACTTGGTCTTCCCAGAGAAATGGTGATCCGCCAGCCCTTTCCGGGTCCTGGCCTGGCGGTCAGGATCCTGGGCGAGGTGACCCGTGATCGGCTTGAGATATTGAGATCTGCCGATGTTATTGTTCTGGAAGAAATCAGGAAAGCAGGCCTGTATGAAAAGGTCTGGCAGTCCTTTGGAGTCCTTCTTCCCGTTAGGACGGTGGGTGTGATGGGTGATGAGAGAACTTATGAAAATGTCATTGCCATTCGTGTGGTGGACAGCCTGGATGCAATGACCGCTGACTGGACAAGAATCCCTTACGAAGTGCAGGCAAGGATGTCCAGCAGGATAATTAACAGTGTAAAAGGGGTAAACCGGGTAGTTTACGATATTTCCTCCAAACCCCCCAGCACGATCGAATGGGAATAGATAGTGTCTGAACGAAAACTAGGAATTTTTTCCAAGATCAAGGAAGGCGAAAATTATAACCACAGGAATACATTGTGTATTTCGAGGATTATAATTTGAGTCTGACGTCCCGCTATTAGCGGGAGGAAAAATAACAGTTTTGGTCGGGCACTAGATAGTGCCCATCCATAAAAGGTTATGAAAGCAATTAACGAACGAAGCCCTGAGATCTGGACAATTGGTGGAGGCAAAGGAGGCACGGGAAAGAGCTTCGTATTAAGCAGTGTGGGGATCTGCCTTGCCCTGCAAGGCAAAAGAGTTATCCTGATTGATGCTGATCTTGGAGGCGCCAATCTGCACACATTCCTTGGTATTAATAAGCCAGGGATTTCCTTGACGGATTTTTTCGAGAAAAAGGTACCGCTACCTGATCTTGTTGTTGATAGTGGGATAAAAAACATGGGGTTATTGATAGGAGCGATCCATTCTCTATCCCCTGATGGTATTAAATATACACAGAAACTCAAACTGTTCAGGCATATTAAGCAACTCAATGCAGATTATGTCCTTATTGACCTTGGCGCTGGCGCGCACTTTAATACCATAGACACATTTCTCCTTGCAGATAAGATGCTAGTCGTAATTATTCCCGAAATAATTGCTATTGAAAATTTGTATTTTTTTTTAAAAAACGCCTTCTTCAGACATCTGATAAATTCCCTTGGAAGACATGGCCTGAAAGATGTGGTTCAGAAGGCCTGGAAAAACAGGGATGAACATGATATAAAGAATTTCACTCAACTCATTGACTATCTTAAAGGTTTGTCAAAGACAATGGAGAATATTATCAATACGAAATTGTCCGATTTCAGGGTTTATATCATTTTAAACAGGATAAATACGAGTCAAGAGATAATGATTGGAAATTCAGTTAAAAGCATTTGCAAAAAATATTTTGGTCTTAATTCCAGCTATGTTGGATACATTGAATTTGATGCTGTTATTTCCAGATGCATAAACAAAAGGCAGTCTT